>JAOTZH010000288.1 GCA_029861425.1 Gemmatimonadota bacterium | reverse complement strand
CCGAGAACACGCGACCCCGATCGTTGCGGTAGTACGTCGACATGCCCGGGTGGGTCCAGATCAGCTTCTCGTGCTCGGCATCGACGCGCAGGTTGTACTCGTCGTGGACGCTGGACTTCACCTCTGCGGAGTGAGCCCCCTGCTCGATCATCTGGACGAGCAGGCTCGTCAGGTAGCGAGCCTGGCACTCGGACTGGAAGATCGCGCTGCCTCCGTGGCCGAGCCCGGTGTTCGGGCCGAGCATCAGGAACAGGTTCGGGAAGCCCGGGACGGTCGTGCCGAGGTAGGCCGTCGGGTCGTCGCCGCGCCACGCGTCGCTCAGCTGGAGCCCGCCGCGACCCGTCACCCCGAGCTTCGCGGTCATCTGCGTCATCCGGAATCCGGTGGCGTAGACCACGACATCTGCGGGTCGATGTACGCCGTCGGCGGTCACGAGGCCGGTCTCGTCGAGTCGTTCGAGGGGCTGCGTGACGAGATCGACGTGAGGGCGCTGGATCATCGGATACCAGCCATTGTCTAGGAGGATGCGCTTGCCGTAGGGCGGATAGGTCGGAATGCAGGCGCTGTGGAGGTCGGTGCGATCGCCGAGCTCCGCGAGGATGTGATCGGTCATCTCCTGGCGGTGACGATCGTTGGTCTTGTTGAGAGAACGTTCCGGGTGGGGCCAGCTCGGATCCTTGTGCAGGAACCGGAGGAGTCCGTCTCCGTAGCGCCAGAACATCGTGAACCGGAACCACTCGGCGTAGAACGGGACCGATGCGAGGAGCCACTGCGCTTCGTCGGAGATCCGGTCGTGGTACCGCGGGATCGGCCGGGCCCACTGCGGACTGCGCTGATAGATGTCGAGGGCGGCGACGCGGTCGACGATGGTGGGCCCGATCTGCATGGAAGTGGCGCCGGTTCCGATGAGAGCCACACGCAGGCCGTCGAGTTCGAGGTTTTCGGGCCACGCAGTGGAATGGAAGCTCGCGCCCCCGAAGAGTTCGGCGCCCGGGATCTCGGGGACTGCCGGGTCGCCGAACTGGCCGATGGCGGACACCAGGAAATCGCACGAGAAGTTCTCGTCGCCGTCCGGCGTGTCGAGAGTCACGTTCCAGCGGGAAGTGGCCTCGTCCCAGGTCGCGTTCGTGACCGACGTCTCGAGCCGGATGTGGGGGCGCACGCCGAACTCCTCGGCGGCTCGCGTCACGTAGTCGAGGAGCTGGCTCTGCGGTGCGAAGTACCGCTCCCAGCGATAGCGGGCGCCCTGCGAGAACGAGTACGCATGGTTCGGCGTGTCCACGCCGCACCCGGGGTACCGGTTCTCGTGCCACGTGCCGCCGAGCTGGGCGTGCCGCTCGACGATCGTGTACGGGATCTGCAATCGCTCGAGCTGCGCGCCGAGCGCGATCCCACTGACTCCGGAGCCGACGATCAGCACGCGCCGCTCCGCCGCGGGGCCGGGGGGCTCTGCATCGCTCCACTCGACGCCGCGAGAGACGAAGCCGAGCTCCTCTCGCATCATCGGGGCGTACTCGGCGGGCACCGACTCGCCGAGGCAGGCACTCATCATGCGGACCATCAGGTCGTCGCCCGGGCGGGGATGGGCGGGGACTCGGCTCGGATCGGAGAGGATTTCCGCCGCCGCGGTCCGGATCTCGTCCTGCACGGCCGGGGAGAGCCCGGCGTCCTCGGCGGCGATCAGGCGGACGTCCCGGCGAGGGCGGAAGGGCGGTTCCAGCCAACGCTCGTCCCCGGTCTGCTGAAACAGCACCATCAGCAACACGCGCAGGTCGGCATGCTCGAGTGCTCGCACCAGCTGGTCGCGTTCAGGACGGAGCAAGAGTGGTCTCCAACGGCTCGGGGAGCCGTCGATTCGGCGTTTCCCCGCAGGCCCAAGGCGTAGCGCACGGCTGGGATCCTCGGGGGAAACTCAGGTTTGCACCCGTCCCGGCAACGTGCGACACCCATCCGGTTCCGATCGCTCGAACTGGGAGGAACCCGGTTCTGATCGCTCGTACAGGGAGGAACCTTCGTGCCCCGATCTTCGCTCCGCTGCTGCCGTGTCGCCCTGGTCGCCCTCCTGCTGGCTCCGCTTCCGACTCCGAGCGAGGCCTTTCCGCTCGGGATCGAACTCGTCGGGCAGGTGGGCCTCATCTCCCCGATCGACCCCACGGTCGTGGCGCCCCTCTCCGCTCACGGTGTCCTGGAGCTCGCGCCGGTGACCGCCTTCATCATCTGGGAGACGACGACGCCCGGAGTCATCGATCCGGTGACCGGGAAGACGGTCTATGACGGCGCGGTGCTCGACGCGGAGATCCAGATCGGGACCTATTCGGTCATGCACGCGCCGGGAATGCCGGTCGACGACCAGAACACCGTCATCGTGGGGGACGACAAGGAGGCGATCGCTTCGCCGGACATCACCGACACGATCCTGGCGTTCGCTGGAGGGTTGGATACGGATGGGATCCTGTCGCCGGAGCCGCCCGCGGACGAGGGGGTGAGCATGGCGTTCGGTTTTCAGGGGGACACTTCGGTCCTGATGAACCAGACTCTCCTCGTCGATCAGGAA
>JAOTZH010000157.1 GCA_029861425.1 Gemmatimonadota bacterium | reverse complement strand
ATAGGCGAAAGCCCCCTCTCCGCAATCGTCGCCGAAAGAGAAAGGGCCGGCCCCTCGGGGTCGGCCCTTTGTCGTTTCCGTCGATCTGTCGTCGCGCTCGGCGAAGATCTGTCTTCGCCCCCCCCCGAAAAGGAGCCGCCGGCGCGGACTAGCCGGTGAGGCTGTTCACGTGGCGCGCCAATCGGGCCTTCTGCCGGGCGGCAGCGTTGGGCGGCATGATGTTCTTGCGGGCGGCACGATCGAGCGCCGTGTACAGCTCGGACATGGCCGACTGGGCGTCGTCGGCCGAATCCATGGCCAGCAGCTTCTTCGTCCGGGTCCGGATCTCGGACCGGACCTCGCGGTTTCGATGCCGACGGACCTCCGACTGCCGGAGTCGTTTCTTGTGACTCGCGTTATTGGGCACTTCACCTCTCCGTATCGACGGTTCGGGCCGGGGGCGCCCCGGGCCGGAAAGCCTCCAAAGGTAGAATGGAGTGCCCGATTGCTCAAGGTCACTCACCCGAAGCAGTGCGGTGACGGAGCCGTGGGACGCACGGGCGCGACGCCGGGCCCGAACTGTTCGCGGCAGGGGACGTGAACGAACCGCCTTCGCCCGTTATGATAGGCCCGTCCACGTACGGGAGGGTGTGAACGACGTTGCCTGAGTGCGACTCGCCAGGGGGGATCGAATGAGCGCGGTGCCAAACCGGCTCCCGAGCCAGATCGGCACCGAATCGTTCGTCGTCGAGTTGGATCGCTTCCAGGGACCGCTGGATCTGTTGCTTCATCTGATCCGCGCCCAGGACATCGACATCTTCGATATCCCCATCTCGCAGATCACTGCCCAGTTTCAAGTCGCCGTCGAGGAGGGGATCGATCGGCTCGAGCTCGACCGTGCCGGCGAGTTTCTGGAGCTCGCCGCGACTCTGATCCGAATCAAGGCGCAACTCCTCCTTCCTCGACACGACGACGAAGACTGGGGAGAGGACCCGAGGGCCGAGCTCGTCCGCCGACTGCTCGAGTACGAGTTCTTCCAGGAGGTGGCGCATGTGCTGTCCGACTCCGAGGCCGAGCGACGGCGTCACCACGGGAAGGGTTACGTCGAGCCGCGTCAGCGGCCGGCCTCGGTCCGTGGCGAATTGACGACCACTCTCGAGGAGTTTCTCGGGATCGCGCTCGAGCTGCCCGAGCACATCCCCGAGCAGATCCACGTGGCCCCGGTCCGGGTCGTCACGGTCGAGGAAAAGGTCTCCGCGATCCGTCGTCACCTCTCACGGACGAAGCGCCTGCTGTTCAGCCGGCTCTTCCGATCGTGGAACGACCGTCAGCACGTGATCGCCGCGTTGCTGGCATGTCTCGAGATGGCGAGGCAACAAGTGCTTCGGATCGAACAGGTCAAGCGGTTCGGGTCCATCTGGATCTTCGCCGCCGAAGAGACGTCGCCGGCCGAAGACGAGCCGGCGGAGAAGCCGGCGGCCGCCGGAGAGGAGCTAGCCAGCGTGGAGTCCGATTCATGACCCCCGAACAAATCGTCGAAGCGACGTTGTTCGCGAGCCAGACGCCGCTCACACCGAACGAGATCGCCCGCGCGGATGGGGCGCTCGACGTGGTCACGGTTCGGGACGCCCTGCAGACGTTGCGCACGCGCTACGACGACCAGTCGAACGCATTTCAGGTGTATCAGCTCGGGGATGGGTATCAGATTCTGACCAGGCCCGAGTTCGCGCCCTATCTCGAGAGGTTCGATTCGGTGCCGCGTCCCCCGACACTCTCTCGTGCGGCCCTCGAAACGCTGGCGATCATCGCCTACCGGCAGCCGATCGGGAGGATCGACATCGAGGAGATCCGAGGCGTCGCGACCGCCTCCGTGCTGCGCACGCTGTCGGACTGGGAGCTCATTCGCGTGACCGGCCGGGGGGAGGGGTTGGGGCGGCCGCTGCTCTACGGCACGACTGCGGAGTTCCTCGATCACTTCGGATTCCAGAGTCTGCGTGAGCTGCCCGAGCCGGAGGAACTGCCGATCGCGCTCAGGAACGCGATTCCGGGCACGGGAGAGGAGCAGCTGCCCCTCGGCGCGGTCGCCGAGACCGGGGGCGAAGACGAGGAGGCGCGGACTCCGGCGGAATCGGAGGGCGCCGTGAACGCGGCGCCCGAGAACCGGCTGGCCGGCGAGCCGGAGTCCGATGGGGTCGGGACCGGCGAAGAGCCCTCGTCGAACGGGACCGGCAACGGCACGGGGCCGACCAACGGCACGGGCCCGGACGGCTCGGTGGGTCCCGAGACCGACGGGTCCCGCTAAAGACAGGGTGCGCCTTCAGAAGTTCCTGGCGCGCGCCGGGGTCGCGTCGCGCCGGGCGAGCGAGCGCCTGATCTCCGCCGGTCGCGTTCGGGTCGACGGCGAAGTGATCACACGGCTCGGGACGTCGGTCGTCGAAGGCCAGGTCGTCGAGGTCGATGGGGAGGTGGTCGCGATCCCCACCGCGCGGTGGCTGGCCGTGCACAAGCCGCCTGGCACCCTGTGCACGCGCCATGACCCACAGGGTCGGCCGACGGTCTACGATCTGTTGCCCGCGGACGCTGAACCCCTGTTTCACGTGGGTCGTCTCGACTACATGAGCGAGGGGCTGCTGCTCATGACCAACGACGGCGACCTCGCCAACTCCCTGCTGCACCCGAGCGCCCGGTTGCGCCGCCGTTACGAGGTGGCGCTGGTTGGGCCCGCCCCCGAAGGGCTCCCGGCTGGGCTGGTGGCCGGGGTCGAGCTGGAGGACGGCCACGCGGCCGCTGCGGAGGCCGGCTGGATCGTACCTGCCTCCGATCCGGCGACGGTGATCCGACTGACCCTCCTCGAAGGCAGAAACCGTGAGATCCGGCGACTGCTCAAAGCGTTCGACGTGCGCGTCCGCTGGCTGCGACGGGTCGCCTTCGGACCGATCGAGCTTGGCGACCTGGGGCGCGGGGAGTCGCGGCAGCTGACGGATGAGGAGGTCGAGAGGCTGCGAAGGAGTGCTACCGGAGGCGCGCGGACCGAGAAGTGAGGGTCAACGTCCTCGCCACTCGGCTTGCTACGAACGTGTCCGGCCGTGAAGATCGAAGGCTGCCGGACGCCCGCACCGAAGGCGGTGCCAGCGTCCGGGCGGGGTTGAGTGTCAAACACGGGTAATGAGCCGGCGTCGAAGTGCGACCGGGGAGTTCGCCGCGCGTCGGAACGAGCAGATAGAGAGAACGAATGAACGCAGAGCCGGGAACGGCCGAACGGATCTCCGAGTCCGATCTCGAGAGCCAGGCTGCCGAGATTCAGGAGACCGGAGCATTCATCGACGATGTGCGGGCCGCGATCGGCCGGAGGATCGTGGGACAGGCCAAGTTGGTCGACCGCGTCCTGATGAGCCTTCTGACGGGCGGTCACGTGCTTCTCGAGGGCGTGCCCGGACTGGCGAAGACCCTGACGGTCCGTACCCTCGCGGAGTCGATTCATACCACGTTCCGTCGGATCCAGTTCACGCCTGACCTCCTGCCGGCCGACGTCATCGGGACGCTCGTGTGGGACGAGAAATCGGGGGAGTTCTCGGCGAAGCTGGGTCCCATCTTCGCGAACATCGTCCTGGCCGACGAGATCAACCGTGCTCCCGCGAAGGTCCAGTCGGCGCTCCTCGAAGCAATGCAGGAGCGGCAGGTGACGGTCGGTGACGTGACGCATCCGCTTCCGACGCCGTTCCTCGTGATGGCGACGCAGAACCCGATCGAGCACGAGGGGACGTACCCGCTACCCGAAGCGCAGGTAGATCGCTTCATGTTCAAGGTCCGGGTCGACTACCCCTCGCGGGATGAAGAACGTCAGATCATGCGACTCATGGCTTCGGAGGAGCTTCCCCCGGTCGACGCCGTCGCCGATCCGGAGCAAATCCTGGCGGCGCGGGCGCTCCTTCCGGCCGTCTATCTCGACCAGCGCGTCGAGGACTACGTGCTCGGGCTGGTGGCCGCGACTCGCGACCCGGCCGCCTCCGGTCTCGCGGACCTCGAGCAGTGGATCGAGTTCGGCGGGTCGCCGCGGGCGACGATCTATCTGGCGCGGGCGGCACGAGCGGTGGCGTTCCTCGAGGGACGGAGCTTCGTGGTCCCGGAAGACGTGCAGGCGATCGCGCGTGACGTGCTCCGTCACCGCGTGGTGCTGACGTTCCAGGCGGAAGCCGAGGCCGTGGACGCTGAGGCGATCCTCGACCGGCTTCTGGAGACCGTGCCCGTGCCGTGAGTGTGCTCGATCTCCTCTGGCGTCCCCGGCCCGAGGAACGGACCGAGGACCGCCTCACAGATCTGAAGGAAGTGCGCCGCCTCGAGCTCACCAGCCGGCGTCTCATGAACAGCCCCGCGCTCGGACAGTACCAGTCCGTCTTCCGCGGCCAGGGGATCGAATTCTCCGAGGTCCGAGCGTACCAACCCGGAGATCCGTTCCAGGCGATCGACTGGAAAGTGACGGCCCGCATGCGACGGCCGTACGTGAAGCGGTTCGTCGAGGAGCGGGAGCTCACGGTGCTGCTGGTGGTCGATCTCTCCGCCTCGAACGACTTCGGGACGCGCGGCGGGTTGAAACGGGAAATCGCGACGGAGCTTGCGGGAGTGCTGGCGCTGGCGGCGATGCGAAGCGGAGACCGGGTCGGCCTGCTCGTCTTCACGGATCGGGTGGAGCAGTTCATCCGACCGCGGCGTGGGCGGAACCGGAATCTCCGTCTGTTGTACGATCTCGTGACATGCCGTCCGGAGGGCAAAGGCACGGATATCGGCGGCGCACTCGCTGCGGCGAGTCGGATGCTCACGGTTCGATCGCTCGTCTTCGTCGTGTCCGATTTCATGGCGTCGGAGCCGCTAGCCCAACCGTTCCTGTCGATCGCCGCACGTCACGACGTCGTGGCGGTCGATATCCGGGACCCGGCCGAGTTGGCGATCCCGGGATCCGGGTGGGTCGAGATCGAGGATCCGGAGACGGGCGAGCGGCAGATCGTCGATCTGTCCGACCCGTTCGTCCGGGCGTCCCTCGAGGGACAGGCGGCGAGGGACGAGGTCGTTCTCGAGAAGATGTTCGCGAGGTGTCGGGTGGATCACCTGCCGATACGCACGGATCAGCCGTACGAGCCCGCGCTCGCGAACTTCTTCGCGGCTCGCGGACGGATTCGGCAGTCGTGAGGCTTTCGCGCGGTGCGGTCGCGTCGTCCCTCCTGCTGGCAGGTTCCGTCCTGCTGCCTGGAAGCGCGTCGGCCCAGGCCGGCAACCCGATCGTCTCATCGGCCGTGTCCGAGGACTCGATAAGGATCGGCGCGATCTTCCGAATCGACTTCCAGGTCTCGCTCGCGGCGGCCGGGGAGGTCCGATTCCCGGCGGTTCTCCCGCTGCCCGAGTCACTCGAACAGCGAGAGGCCGTCGAGATCGACTCGCGCAACGGTCGCACCGAGTGGCACGCGAGTTACGCCCTCGCCGCGTGGTCGGCGGATTCGCTGGCCATTCTGCCAATCGCAGCGATCGTCGCTCCGGATGGAGCCGAGGAGTTCGAGATCACGATCGTGGCCCCGAGCGCTCCCGTCCTCTCCGTACTGCCGGCTGACGGCGCCGATCTGGCGTTGCGTGATGCCCGTCCGTTCCTGCGGATCCGAGGCTTCCCGTGGTGGATTCTGATACTCGTCGCCGCCCTCGCCGCCGCCGCATGGTGGATGTGGCGCCGCCAACAGCCCACCCCCGCGTTCGTGCCGACCGGTCCAGGGCACCGGGCGCTGCACGAGTTGGGGCAGCTCCGCGAGGACTGGGAGTCGGGAGGTCTGTCCCTCGGCCAGTTCTTCGACCGATACGAGCTCGCGTTGCGGCGCTATGCCCGTGCCACTCGGAGCTGGGCCCCCTACAAGACGCTCGGCGGCCTCGTACGACGCGGTGATTTGTTCACGGCGCTTCGGCGGTCGTTGTTCGTGCGGTACGCGCACGTCCGGGCCCGGGACGGCGCGCCCGAGGAGGCGCTCGCCGCGGGAGAGTCGTTCGTGGCGGGCGAGATGGAACCCGACCCGGAGCTGGAGCCGGCGCCAGGACCCCGGCCGGTCGGCTCCACGGCCGGCGCAGAGTCATGACTGGCTTTTCCCTGGACCAGTGGCCGTTTCTCGCGCTACTCCTGGTCATCCCGGTCGGGTGGTGGCTGATGCGCCGCAACCGCGTCCGACTTCCATACCCTTCGCCGGACAGACTCTCCGCGGGGCGGGCCGCTCGGAAGTTCTGGTGGTTCGCTCCCACGGCGCTCCGCTCGACGAGCCTCGCTCTCGTGGCGATCGCGCTCGTCCACCCCGTGCGCGTCTGGGAGCGCGTGGAGACCGAGCGCGAGGGGGTCGCGATCCTGCTCGCCGTCGACATCTCGAGTTCGATGCTGGCCGAGGACTTCAGACCCGACAACCGGATCGAGGTCGCGAAGCGGGAGGTGGTCAGGTTCATCGAGGGCCGCGAAGCGGACTGGATCGGGTTGGTCGCGTTCGCCGGCGAAGCGCTCACGATGGTCCCTGGCACGCTCGACCACGCGGTCGTCGAGAGCGCCGTCGAGCGGCTCGAGGCGGGACAGCTCCGCGATGGCACCGCGATCGGGGTCGCGCTCGCGACCGCCGCGAACCGGCTGCGGGATCTCGAGCCCGAGTCGCGCATCGTCGTTCTGCTGACGGACGGGGACAACAACAGCGGGAGCATCTCGCCCGAGGATGCCGCCGCCGCGGCCGCCTCTCTCGGGATCCGCGTGTACACGATCGGCGTGGGTCGGGACGGGGTCGCGCCCGTACCGGTCGCTCGGACCGCGTTCGGGTACCAATACGCCAACGTGCGGGTCCACGTGAACGACGAGCTTCTCGAGCGCGTGGCCACACAGACCGGTGGGCTGTACTTCCGGGCCACCGACCCCGAGGGCCTAACGCGGATCTACGACCGGATCAACGAGCTCGAGACCACGCCGATCAAAGAGGTCCGGACCGAAGAGCGCGTCGGACTTCGACGCGAGCTCCTCTTCGTGGCCCTGGCCCTGATCCTCCTCGAGTTGCTGGCGGCCGCGACGCGGTCCCGCCGGGTGTGGGTCTGACGATGTCCGCTTTCCTGATCGCGGTGCTGCTCGCGGGAGCCGCCGTCTTCCTGAGGCTGTCCGCGACCGGGCGCGCCGGCCGATCGCGCGACGCGCTCGCAGACGAGTCGGTCCTGCGCCAGTACGTCCGTCTCCCGGCTTCGGCCGTGCCGTTCGTGAGAGTCGCGCTCCTGGGTTTGGGCGTCTGGGCGCTGGCCCTCGCGAGCCGGGCAGGTGGGGCAGAGACCCGTCGGACCGACCCGGAGGGTGTCGAGACGATTCTGCTGCTCGACGCCTCGAACTCCATGCTGGCCGAGGATCTCGAACCGGATCGACTGACGATCCAGCGTGAGCTCGCGACACGCCTCTCGACCCGCGTGAACGGTCGGGTGGGGGTCGTGTACTTCGCCGGACGGGCGTACGTGCTCTCCCCGCTCACGACGGACGTGAACGCTGTCCAGATGTTCGTCGACGGAGTCAGGCCCGCGGCCGTCGGGCTCGGCGGGTCGTCCCTGGCCTCCGGGCTCACACAGGCGATCGACCTGCTCGCCGGAGGCGAGGACGACGCGAGAAAGGCGATCGTCCTGTTCTCCGACGGAGAGGAGACCGCCGGTCAGCCTATTCAGGAGGCGGTGGATCGAGCCAGGGACTCGGGTATCCGAGTCCATGCCGTCGGCCTCGGCACGTCCGCCGGAGGGCAGATCCCTCTCACCCGAGACGCTTCGCTGGACCCGTCCACCGCCCTGCGGCGGCGCCGCGGCACCGCCTACCTTCAGGGGCCCGACGGCGAAACCGTGATCACCCGACTCCATGAGCAGGTGCTTCAGGACATTGCCGCGGCGACGGGTGGGCGCTACGTGAATGGCCGTAGTGGAATCGGCGGGATCGAGCGTGAGATCTCGGATGGGGATGCGGGACCGTTGGACACCAGCGGCGGCACCGCCGTGGCCTTCCTGCTCGTGCTCGCGTTTGCGAGTCTGTGGGGTGAGGGCTTTCTGTTTCCGAGAGGGTAGGGCATGACAACGGGGAAGACACGCAAGTCGGTCGGACGCGCCGCGTGGGCGATTCGCGTCGCGTGTCTCGCTGTCGGCCTCTCCTTATGGACCGCAGCCGTCCAGGAGTCGCCCCCGCAGTCGAACGCTCCCCAGGGGGCCGAGGCCTCCGAGGTCGTCGAGCGTTATCGGACCGCGGCCGAAGACTCGGACCGACCCATCGACCACTACAATCACGGCACGGCGCTGCTCCTCGAGGGACGAGCCGGCGACGCACAGCTTCCGCTCCAGCAGGCCCTCCGGAGCGAGCGCGACGTGGTGCGTGAGAGCGGGAACTACAACTACGGGCTCAGCTCGGCGTTCGACGGCCGGTTCGCCCAGCAGGAGCCAGCCGCTCGCCGGACCGCATTGATCGCTGCGAGACAGGCGTTTCGCGAGGTGCTCCGCGCGCGGCCGGACGACTCGGACGCGCGATGGAACCTCGAACTCGTCGACCGTTGGCTCGAGGAGGAGGAGCAGTCGGGCGGCGACGGATCCTCCGGGGGACAGGCGGACTCACAGGGCGGATCCGGGGCGGGCGGCGCCCCGGGTGGCGACGCGGGCGAGGATCAGATGCTGTCACCGGAACAGGCCGAGGCGCTGCTCGACCGGGCCGGCGAGGCGGAGGCCTCGATTCGCGACAGGGTCATGGGGCGGAACCGTTTCAAGGAGCCGGTCGTCGAGAAGAACTGGTAGCCCACCCTCGAAAGCGATCCCATGACGACGCGAAGACCCGATGAATACAGCAACCTGATCGTCTTCGATCACCCGCTGCTCGCTCACAAGATCCGTCTCCTTCGCGATGTCGACACCAGCAAGAAGCTGTTCAAGGAACTGGTCGACGAGATCGCGACGCTCATGGCGTACGAGGTCACTTCAGACGTCCCGACGGCGGCCTGCGACGTCGAGACACCCCTCGAGCGGACCGAGGGGGTCCGGGTTCAGGGGCACATGATGACCCTGGTCCCGATCCTGAGGGCGGGGCTCGGGATGGTGGAGGGCGTCATGCGGCTGCTGCCGACGATGCGGGTAGGACACATCGGACTCCAGCGAGAACACGACACGCTCGAGCCCATCGACTACTACTTCAAGATCCCCCCGCGGCCAGCTGACCGTCACTTCATCGTTACGGATCCGATGCTCGCGACCGGCGGGTCCGCGAGCGCCGCGATCACCTACCTCAAGAAGGCGGGCGCGACGTCGATCCGGCTGATGTGTATTGTCGCGGCACCCGAGGGTGTGCGGCGCCTCGAGGCGGATCACCCGGAGGTTCCGGTCTACACCGCGGTGCTGGATCGTCAGCTGAACGAGAACGGATACATCCTTCCTGGCCTGGGGGACGCCGGGGATCGACTCTTCGGCACCCTCTGACCTCGTCACGGGAGGCGCGGCGGGGAGGAGGCGGAGCGGCGAAGTGACTCCGGTGAAGAGGTGGGGGCTCCTCGCCGCCACCGCACTTCCGATTCTGTTTCTCACGTTGTCACGCGGGTCTGAGGACCACCG
>JAOTZH010000156.1 GCA_029861425.1 Gemmatimonadota bacterium | reverse complement strand
CGGGGTCCCAGTCGCCGATGGTATCCCATGAACCGACCCCTTCGAGCGCGGTCTCCGCCGCGGCGAGACCCGTAGGGCCCACGATCCTGACGTCGACATCGAGGTCCGGGCGCGCCGCCAGCGCCGCCGCGCTCACTTCCGGCCCGATTCCTCGCGGATCGCCGAGCGTGATCCCGATCCGCGGCTTGTTCGTCATCCTCCCAAACACCCCCCAACCCCCCTGGTCAGAGCTTGATATCGATGAACGTGTTGGATCTCATCTCCGCCAGTAGCGCGTCGATCTGCTTTCCGATTCGAATGTTCCGCCGGATCATGTCGCGCCAGTCATCGAGCTCCGCCGGCCCCTCGGGACGATAATGGAGCACGTGAACCACAACGTACTCGGTCGGGCCCCCGCGCTGCACCTCGTAGGGCCCGTAGACCCTCCCGACGTCCGGCGTGGACAACTCGGCCGCGCCTTCTGTCCCGAACTGATTGGTCAGCTGCTGGATGGGGATGTTGTCGAACCGGATCTGATCCTTCGCGACCTCCGCTCGCGCCCGCTGGAGACGCTCGGGGTCGATGCCCGCCGCAAGGCTATCCCCCATGACAGCCGCGAACTCGTTCGCGCGTGTGAAGTCATCGTCGTCCAACTCCGGCCGGATGAGAATGTGGCGGAGGAACCGCTCTCCTCCTCGCGAGTTCTCGACCTTGATGATGTGATACCCGAACCGTGACTGGGCGCTCGTGATCCCTCCGGCTCGCACACGCCACGCCGCCTCGGCGAACTCCGGCACGAGGTCATCGCGCCTCATCCAGCCGAGCTCCCCGCCGACATCACGGCTGCCTTCGTCCTCCGAGTACTGGCGCGCCACGACCTCGAAGTCTGCGCCCTCGTTCAGCTCGATCTGGATCCGAGCGATCCTGCCTCGCGCGCTGTCAGCTTGCTCCCCGTCAGGATACGGAGTCACGATGAGCTGATTGAACGAGATCAGCGGAGGACGCGTCTGGTCCCCGACTTGCGCCTGGAAGTACTCCTCGATCTCGGACTCGTTCACGACGACGGGGGGCAGGTCCGGACGGCTCGCGAGCGACTGGCGGAAGGTCTGGAGGAGCACCTCGGTTTCGGCGGTCGAGCGGAGCATCTGCCTGTACTGCAGCATGTTCATCCCCGACTCCTCGATGACGCTCGCCAACTCCTCGTCGCTCGAGAAGCCCTGACGGGCTTGCTGGAAATAGCCGTCGGCGACCTCATCTACCTGCGCGTCCGGTGCGGAGAGCCCCGCACGCTTCGCCTCCTGGAGCCAGATGACGAGATCCGCGAGCGCTGTAACTACTTGCTGCGCGACCGCGTCCCACTCCGGCGTGCCCTCCAGCGGGATCTGTCCGACCTGGCCCTGCGCCTGAAGCCGAAACATCTCGTTCCGCAGATCGGAGAGGAGAATCGCGGTGTCCCCCACGATCGCCACGACCCGATCTACCTCGGCTACGTCGGCTGGCCAGGGGGGGGTGACGGGCTGACCCTCCTGAAGACCGGTAGCCGGCGCCGGGATAGCCCCAGCCAGCGCGAACAGTAGTCCAGCGATCACCCGCGTCCCGGCCAGCCTGCCGAACGCCCCAATGCGCCCCAATCTCATTCCCTATGCTCCTCCTGCGATCACCGGAACCGCCTCTCCGCTCGCTCTGGCGAGGAGCCGAAGCGCCTCGATCAGCGTGGGGAGGAGCGGTTCGGTTCCCGCTCGTCGTAATACCAAGGATAACGGCTGCAGCCGCCGTACTTCAACGTCCATCTGTCGGTCCGCGAAAGCGTTCCTGAGCAGTCCCATCTGAGGCGTCGCGGTCGCCTCGAACGTCAGTCGAGCAGTGTCGTCGGATGCCCGAATCCACGACGCCTCCACCACGGAGCCGAGGATTCGCAGTTCCGCCGCGTCGAGAAGCCGGGCCGCCTGGGCGGGCAACGGTCCGAAGCGATCCCGAAGTTCCTCGCGCAGGTCCGAAACCTCCTGCCAGTCAGTGAGACGCGAGAGACGCCGATAGAGATGCATCTTGTGCTCGGACTCGCTCACATAGTCGTCCGGAAGCAGCGACTCTCCGTCGATCGCCACGCGCGCCCGCCGCTCCTCTTCGCTCGACTCGCCTCGCAGTCGGCGCACCGTACTGGTCACCAACCGCTGGTACGTCTCGATGCCTACGGCGGTCGCGAACCCGCTCTGCTCCGACCCGAGGAGGTTACCCGCGCCACGTAGTTCCAGATCCTTGAGGGCGACCTGATATCCCGATCCCAACTCCGTGTGGTGTTCGAGGACTCGCAATCGCTGCTCGGCTTCCCGCGTCACCCCCGGCGGCAAGATGAGATAGCAATAGGCCCGTCGATGAGAGCGCCCCACGCGGCCGCGGAGCTGGTAGAGTTGGGCCAAGCCGAAGCGGTCCGCCCGGTGCACGATCATCGTATTCGCGTTGGGCACGTCGAGGCCGTTCTCGATGATCGATGTGCAGACGAGTACCTCCACCTCTCCTTCCATCAGACCGTGCATCGTGTCTTCGAGCTCACGCTCCGACATCTGACCGTGCGCGACGGCCACATCGGCCTCGGGGACGAGGGCGCGCACGCGCTCGGCGAGCGCCTCGATCGTCTCGACCCGATCGTGGACGAAGAATACCTGACCTCCGCGGTCCAGCTCGCGCATGAGGGCGTCCTCGAGCACCACGTCATCCCATTCGAGGACGTGGGTGATGATCGGCATGCGGTTCCGGGGGGGCGTGCGGATCAGCGAGAGGTCGCGGATCCCGCCGAGCGCGAGGTGCAGCGTTCTGGGGATGGGTGTCGCCGTGAGAGTCAGGACGTCGATCGACTCCTTCAGTTCCTTCAGCTTCTCCTTTTGCCGCACGCCGAATCGCTGTTCTTCGTCGACGATCAGGAGACCGAGGTCGTCGAAAGCCACGTCCTTCGAAAGAAGGCGGTGCGTGCCGATGACGATGTCGACGTCGCCCGTCCGGACACCCGCCACGACCGCCTGCTGCTCGGCCGCCGTCTGAAAGCGTGAGAGACCTTCGATGCGCAGGGGGAAGCCCGCGAGTCGCTCCCGGAACGTATGGAGATGTTGGTCGGCGAGAATCGTCGTCGGAGCGAGGATCGCGATTTGGGCCCCGTCCTGGACGGCCATGAACGCGGCCCGGATCGCGATCTCCGTCTTTCCGAACCCCACGTCTCCGCATATCAGGCGGTCCATGGGTCGGCCGGCCTCGAGGTCGGACCGAACGGCGGTCCAGGCCTCCAACTGGTCGGGCGTCTCGTCGTAGAGGAAGGCGGACTCCATCTCCCGCTGCCAGGTCGTGTCGGACGAGAAGCTACGCCCCGGGGACAGCTGTCGTTTTGCGTAGAGTTGCAGGAGCTCGACCGCCGAAGCCTCGATCGCGTTCACGGTTCGGCGCTTGAGCTGCTTCCAACGCTTGCCGCCGAGCTTGTGCACCGGCGGCGGCGTGTTCAGCTCCTCCCCGCTCGACGAGTTCCAGCGCTCGATCAGGTCGAGGCGGTAATGGGGCAACTTGAGCAGCTCTCGATCGGCGTATTCGATCGCGAGCGTTTCGATCGTCTCGCCGCCGACCTCGACCCGCTCGATGCCGCGGTATCGCCCGATGCCATGGTCCATGTGGACGACGTAGTCGCCGGGTTGGATCGACGCGATCGACTCGAGGGTGGCGGCGCCGCGGAATCTCGTCCGGGCCCGCCGGTACGTACGTCGGAAGATCTCGTGATCCGTCAGGACCATGACCGGGCGGGCTCCGCCGACTCTGAAGCCGCCGCTCAACGATCCGATCGCCACCGCCACGGACCGGGCAAGCGTCGGACTGCCGCGTTCATGCAGGATCTCTTCGAGACGTTCGACCTGCCCGTCGTTGTCACAGAGGATGGTCGGTCTCTCTCCCAGCCCGACCGCGGCCGTGAGGACGCTCACGAGGCGTCCCATGTCACGGTCGATGGCGGGTGGCGGCTCGATCCCGAGCACCACATCCACCTCCGGGTCCTCCTCCTCCGGCCCGGCACCGGACCTGGACTCGAGCACGTCGATGCGTCTCAGGGAGGCGATGCGCTCGGCGGCCTCGCGCGGTGGCTCGACCAGCGCCTCGACCGGAGCGGCACCTTCCCCGGCCCGCCCCCGGGCGTCCCGGACCTCTTCCCAGAGGCGCTCGTGAGCCGCGAAGTCGAGCTCGGGCTGCAGGCGCACGAGCACCGACGACTCCGGGAGCAGCTCGAGGAGCGACCGGAATTCGGTCGCGTCGCCGTCGGGGGCGACGTCGATCGGCAAGATCTCGACCGTTTCAACGCGTTCCGTCGAACGCTGGGTCAGCGCGTCGAACAGTCGGATCGATTCGATGTCGTCGCCCCAGAGCTCGACACGGACCGGCGATGCGTGACCGAACGGGAACAGGTCGATCAGGCCGCCCCGCAACGCGAAGTCACCGACTTCCCTGACGGTGCTGGAGCGCTCGAACCCCATCCGCTCAAGCCGCTCGACGAGCCCGTGGAGTCCGATGGCGTCTCCGCGAGCAAGGGTCATTATGAACGACTCTCCCGGCGCCGTCGGAACGGGCGTGCGTTCCGCGAGCGCGCGGACCGTCGTCACTACGATCGACGTGCGTCCGGCGAGAAGGCTGGCGAGAGCGTCGACCCGCTGGGCCGCGATCTCGACGTGTGGATCGGCGTCCTCGTACGGCAGCGTTTCGCGCTGCGGGAAACAGCGCGCGCCACCGTCCGTGAGCGCTTCGATGTCGGCGTGGACCTCGTCCGCCCGGCCCGGGGATTCCGCCACGACGACGACGGGACACCCGACGCCCGCGTCCCGAAGGGCGACCGCGAAAGCGGCCGGCGCGGCGCCGGGCAGGTGACCTACGGACGCACCGCTTCCTTCTCGTGAAAGCTTCGAGGCGAGGTCCGCCCGGCCTACGAGTTCGAGGAAAGTCCCCTGAATCGCTTCAGAACGCGGGATGTCGCGGTGCTCCGATGTTACGTGGTCCCGGTGCTCGCTTCGGCGTCGCCGGCGGTTCGACCCCACCGGCCCGATCCGTTCGCACGCTTCTTCGCGCGACCGGGGGTCGCAAGGAACAACTCGACGGCGGCCAGCGCCAGAGCAAGCCCGAGGAGCCACGGAGCCATGTCCCTGCCCCGGCGCTGCCCGAACACGCGATCGCCCCAGGCGCCGGCCCCCGGTCCACCGGTGACTACGTCCCTCCCCGGGAACAGTTCCGCGAGCCGGTCGAGACCGATCAAGGTCGGATCGATCTCATCCGCCGGGACATTCACGGCGAAATGAGCCGCGCGCGGCCCGGCGCGAGGGTCCGAGCCCTCCACCCGATAGACACCGGCCCTGTCGCCGGTGAACGGGGCGCCGCCCTCTACCGTGACCCGTCGATCGTCCGGGCCGGTGACGGCAGAGGCCCACGAAGGCAGAGGGATCGGGACGCCGGCGTCGAAGTCGGAAGCCGGCCACCCCGCCAGGTGCGACCACTGGACGAGGAGCGCCTCGAGGAAGGGAATGATCGCGGGATGCGTCGGCAGATCGCTGGCTCCCGGTACGAGTGGCGACCCGAGAAGAAGCGCCACGGTCCCACCCGCGCTCGTGCGGACGAGCCAGGGCTCCCCATCCTCGGTTCGCAGGAGTGCCGAGTCGGAGGCAGCCGCGGCCCCGGCTCCCGGAACGAGGAGATACCGTTCCCTGACAGTCACGCCGGAGAGCGAGAACGAGGTCGAGGGCTCCTCCAGGGCGAGCGTTCCGCGCTCGGGGTCGGGTCGCAGGCTCCAGCCGATATCGAGCCCCGCGAGCACCTGGTTGTAGGCGGGAAGGTCGACAGGGTCGGTTGGCGGGATCAGGACGAGCGTCGATCTGCTCTCGGCGGAGCCGACCCCCGCGATGCCGCGGGACGGCACGCCGTCTACCAGGGTGACGGTCTCTCCGGACGCGCCGAGTCGCCCGGCCTGTCTGAGGGTTTCGACGCCGATGCGGGCAAAGCTGGTGTCCGGACCGACGAAACGCACCCCGGGCGGGGCGACCACCTGGATCGAGAAGAAGCGAATATCGTCCGCCCGGGCTCCCGACGGATCGACCTCGACGCGGCCCTCGTGGGTGCCGGCGGGAAGCTCCGGCAGACCCAGCGTGCCGGTCGCGCCCCAGGGGATACGTGCCGCACCCGCGATCCGGCCATCCAACTGCAACCTGACAGAAGCCTCGTTGGCGTCATCGTCGACCGGTCCGCCGCCGAGCGCCGTGGAGACGAGGACGCCGTGCCCGACACCGGACGGGACGGTCGTTCCTCCGGTCAGCTGGACAGCCGAGACCGCGGCGTTGGGTTCGTCATGTGGCTGCGGCAGATACGCGATGAGCGGAGTACCATCGACATCGCCCCTGGGCGGCCCCCTGAGCGCTGTGCGCTGCAGGTCGGATACGAGCTGCACCTCACGGGTCCGCGCTCCGTCGGCGGGCAACGCCGAAGACGCCTCGACGACGGCCGCAACCAGATCGGCGCCTCCGTCCGAAAGCGTGACTCGCGCGAGCGCCTCGGAAGCTCTCACCGCGCTCACGCCAGCCGCCACCGGCGGACCGACGGTCGGAAACACCCAGACACGGTCCTCGGGCCTCGCCGCCGCCAGCGACTGGCGCGCCCGGTCGAGCAGCTCCTCGAACAGCGGACGATCTCCGACGAGCCTCCCGGTGCTGGCAGAGTTGTCGATCACGAGCGCCAGATCGGTCGGGTCATGATCGCCGGCACCGCCGCGCCCGAGCAGGAGCCCCGCTGCCGCAAACGCGAGCGCGAGCAGGAGACCGATCCTCGTCGCAAGCAGCAAGACGTCGGAAGCGACGAACGACCGGGACCGAGCGTCTTCCGCACGGCTCAGATACCGCAGGGCCGGGAAGGCGACCCGGCGGTCGGTGTTTCGACGACGGAGGTGGAGGATAAGCGGGATCGCGACGGAGAGCGTGAGTCCCACGGCCCAGGCATAGAGAAAACTCACCCGAGGCGTGCCCGCTTGCGGAAGAACCGGCGCAGCGCGAGACCGAGCGGAGTGTCCGTCGTCAAAAACGCGTACTCCGCACCATTCCGAAGGGCCTCACGCTTCCACCCGGCGATCGCAGTCTCGACGGCCTCGCGGTACTGCTTTCTGAGGGCCGCGGAGTTCGTGCCCAGCTCGTCACCGGTCTCGGGGTCGAAGAAGACCGCCTCGCCGGCCGCGGGGAGCTCGAGCTCCCCGGGATCCATTACATGAAAGATGAGGACCTCGTGCCCCCGATGCCTGAGGAAGCGTAGAGAGGTGCGCGTCGTTTCGGGGTCGACGAGCAGATCCGAAATGAGAATGACCAGACCCCTGCGCTGCAGTCGCTGCGCGACGTCCTTGAGCGCCGTACCGGCTTCCGTTTGCCCGGAGGCCTCGAGCTCGCCGAGCTTCCCGAGTAGCCGGCGCCAATGCAGGCGAGTCGTTCGCGGAGCAAGGTGAGCTCTGATGGAAGTGTCGAACGCGACCAGCCCGGTCGCGTCCCCCTGCTGCATCAGAAGAAGCGACAGCGATGCAGCGAGCAGCCGCGCGTATTCCAGCTTGGTCGGAAACCGCTCCCGATCGGAGACCCAGTCCATGGAGCCGCTGACATCGACGAGGACGTAGGCCCGGAGGTTCGTTTCTTCCTCGAACTGTTTGATATAGAGGCGGTCTGACCGGGCATACACCTTCCAGTCGGCGTAGCGCAGGTCGTCCCCACGGTTGTACGGCCGGTTCTCCGCGAACTCGGCCGAGAACCCACGGTACGGGGACCGGTGAAGGCCGATGAGGAAGCCTTCGACGACGCCGCGGGCGACGAGCTCGAGGTGCTCAAGCCCGGCAATCTCGCGGGGACTCGCCAGGTCGAGGCGCTGCCGGGCGGCTTCGAGCGGGGTCTGGAAGCTTGCGGTTGGTTCGTTCACCGGAGAAGACTAGCCGACACCAGGAGTGGCCGCCAACGACGGAGTGACCGACCGTGACGACAAGGAAAACGACACGAGCGACGAAGATCGCGGGGCTGCTGTTCGGGTTAGCGACCGTGGCATGCTCACAGCCCGGAGCGGAGCTTTCCGCTCAGACCGATCAGAGTGTCGCGGACGCCGTGGCCACGATCACCGTTGCGGATCTGCAGGCCCGGATCGGCGCGCTCGCTCATGACTCGATGCGGGGTCGGAATACCCCGAGCCCCGAGCTCGAGAAAGCCGCCCGCCACATCGGGCGACGATTTCGGGAGTTCGGTCTCCAGGCGATCGAAGACGGCTCGTACCTCCAGGATTACCCGTTGACCTTCACGGCGCTCGCCACGAGCGCTGAGCAGAGCGTTCGAATCGATGGGGCGGGCGGCGGGGACCTCCCTTCCGCGGCGATCATCGTCGTCCCCGGCGCAAGGTTTGGACGCGTGGATGCCCCCATCCGGACGACGAGCGCGGATGACCGGTCCAGTCTCGGAGGGGTGGTGGCCGCGGTTCACGTCACGCAGCCCGGATTGCAGCGCGCGTTCGCTGACGTCCGCGGCATCATCGATCGGGGTGCGGAGGGGGTGCTCCTCGTGGTTGACGCACCCGACGCGTATTTCCGGGGACTTCGCCGGTTCTTCGATCGCGAACAGATGGCCCTCGGCGTCGCAGACGAGGTCCCGGCGCCTGTCGTCCTCGTGTCTCGTTCGGCTTTGGCGCCGGCCCTGGGAGACGCCATCGCGCAGGGACGCACGATCGATGGGTACGAAGCCGTTCTCCGAACCTCGTCGCTCATCCGGGAGACCTCCGCTCCTAACACGATCGGGTGGATCGAGGGCTCCGATCCGGACCTCCGTCACGAGTTTGTCGTCTTCACGGCGCACATGGATCACGTGGGAATCGGTCGCCCGGTGAACGGCGACTCGATCTTCAACGGCGCCGACGATGACGGGTCCGGAACCGCGGCGATCATCGAGCTGGCCGAGGCCTACGCGTCCATGGAGGCCGCTCCGCGGCGGTCGCTCGTGTTCATGCTCGTGAGCGGGGAGGAGAAGGGGCTTCTGGGATCGGAGTGGTATTCCGAGCATCCGATCTTCCCGTTGGAGTCGACAGTGGCGAACGTCAACATCGACATGATCGGGCGAAACTGGCGTGACACCGTCGTCGCGATCGGCCGGGACGAAAGCTCGCTCGGCTCGACGCTCGAAGCCGTCGTCGCCCGACACCCGGAACTGGGCTTGACGATGATCGACGATCCGTGGCCGGATGAGAACTTCTACTTCCGATCAGACCATTACAATTTTGCCCGAAAAGGCGTGCCCGTGCTGTTCTTCTTCACGGGGACCCACGAGGATTATCATGGGGTCGGCGACGAGTCGGACCGCATTCTCTATGACAAGACGGCTCGAATCGCGCGGCTGATCTTCCACCTCGGACTCGAAATCGCGAACGCGGATGGTCGGCCGGAGTGGGACCCCGCGGCGTACGAACGGGTGGTCGAAGAGGGGAGCCGCTGAGGGTCGAGCACGATAGATTGACAGCGTGTGGCGGGTCGCGGGTCGAGCCGCCGTGCTCCATAAGACCGGGATGCTCAGAATGTCAGATCAACAGCCATACGTCATCGTCGAAAGACAC
>JAOTZH010000155.1 GCA_029861425.1 Gemmatimonadota bacterium | reverse complement strand
GTGTTCGCGCTGGTTCCCGACACGGTATACGCCCAGGTCTCCGTGTTCTCCGAATACCGTCAATCGAAGTTCGCTCGCCTGGGGCGGTTCAACGGGTTCACCGAAGAGGATCAGGATCTGAGCAATCTGATCTTCCTGTCCGCCGCCCTCGCGCCGAGCGACTGGGGGTACGAGGGAACGGGGATTGGTACCCGCGCCGTGCTGCGAGCGGGTGCGCGAGCGGGCCCCACTCTGCTCAAGGCGGTCGTCGACGCGAATGCGCTCTTCAACGGCGCCGGACTCGACTCAGGGCGGGTCGTGGCGACGGGGACCCTCGCGGTGCGCACCGCCGACCGCCACGCGACGTTTCTCCAGGTGTCGGGCGGAGTCCAGGAGGGCCCACCGCCCGGCGGCGAGTTCGACCTCGGGTTTCAGATCATGCCGCGACTGTGGGGTCCCCATGCCTTCGTCGGCACCACGAGCTTCCGGGCGACGTTCGAGCACCGGTTCTTCATGATCGACAACATCGCCGATCTCATCGGGCTCGGATTGGCGGGGTTCGTCGACTATGGGGGGGCGTGGTACGCGGCACAGGACCCGAGACTCGGGGGGAACGCCGGTGTGTCCGTCTTCTTCGGATCCCCGCTCAGCTCACTCGCCCAGATCAATCATCTCAGCGCGGGATACCGATTCGGGGGAGGGATCGAAGATTCGGACCTCGCACGGTGGAGCTTCACCCTGGGCTCGGGGATCATCTTCTAACCCGCTCGACGGGAGACGGGTCTTCAAGATCCGCCCTTCAGAACCCCCGGACTTTCGGACTGTCGCCTTCACGCAGGGCGCGCGCGATCCTGGCGGCCACCCTGACATTGCTTTCGAGCAATGCCACGTTCGTCCGCACGGTGTCGCCATCACTCATCTCGGCGAGCCGGGCCAGAAGCCAGGGCGTCAGTGCCTTGCCGGAAACGCCCTCATCCGCCGCCTCCGAGAGGGCGCGATCGATCAGCTCCGACACCACGACTCGATCCATCTCGGCCGCGGCGGGGGGCGGATTGCAGACCACGACGGCGGACCGCAGATCCAGTGACCGGTGCGCGAGGATCGCCCGGGCCGCGGCGTCTTCGTCCTCTACCACATGTTCCAGACGAAGGCCCGACGTCCTCGTGTAGAACGCCGGGAACTCGTCCGTCCCGAGCCCGAGGAGGGGCACCCCGAGGGTCTCGAGCACCTCGAGGGTTCGTGGCAGATCGAGGATGGCTTTCGCCCCCGCGCACACGACGGTCACGGGTGTGCTCGCGAGCGCGTTGAGATCGGCGGAGATGTCGAGCGATCCTTCCCCGCCCGGGTGCACCCCGCCGATTCCGCCCGTGGCGACGACGTCGATGCCGGCGCGCGCGGCGATCAGAGACGTCGCGGCAACCGTGGTCGCCGCCGCGTCGCCTCGCGCGATGATCGCGCCGAGATCGCGGGCGCTGGCTTTCAGAACGTCCGCGTCGGCGCCGAAGCGGTCGATGGCCGGCTCGTCCATTCCGACGAGGACGTCGCCACCCACCACCCCGATCGTCGCGGGGACGGCCCCTTCCTCCCTCACGGCGCCCTCCAACTCGGCGGCAACCTCCACGTTGCGGGGGTACGGCAGTCCGTGCGCAATAACGGTCGTCTCGAGTGCCACGACAGGCTGTCGGGCCGTGAGCGCGGCCTCCACCTCGGCGGAGAGTTCGAAGCTGTTGGTCATTGGAAGGTGAACCCGAAGGTGAAGACCCATTGATCCCCTCCTCCGAACGCGTACCGCGCATCGAAGAAAGGAGCGAAGTTGCCGAGCGCCAGCTCGACGCCGCCGACCACGTTCACGCCGGTCTCGGTGTCGTCGACGTCGAGCTGGCCTTCGGGAGAACCCTCCACCTTGAGCCCCGCGAAGTTCAGACCTCCCCCCACATACGGGGTCAGGGGAAGGAGGCCGAAACCGATCTTGTAGAGGGCGTTCAGGTTGGCTTCCCAGTAATCGACGCTTTGCGCCATGACCGGGATGCCCGCCCGCTCATAGGTCCCGGCGTCTGGAAAGAAGATATCGAAGGACCCGGTGATCCTGAGAATCGGAAGATCGACGAGGGCACGCGGACCGACCCCCCATCCCGCATCCCTCGACGAGCTCGCCTGGAGTCCGATTCCGAGACCCTGAGCCGCCACTCCGGCCGCGGACGCCAGGACGGCGACAGCGGCCAGCACGCAGGCGGCCACATGGCTCTCGGCCCTGGCCATTCCCAACTTTCTCATCCCATCCCCCCGTTGTCGACCGTATCGGGCACCGCCAGTAAATAACCCCGTCTCGTCCGCCGGCCAAAGGCGACGGTGTCGACGAGAGCCGGTTCGCGTGGCAACGTGGGGGTGGCGAGGATTCCCGAAAGTCGGACAGGTGACCCGATGGGCGCGTTCTTCTCGGAAGTCTATGGATGGCTGGAGGCCCGCTTCACGGAGATCGGGCAGGGCAATCTCCTCTGGGCGTTCATCGCGACATGCGTGCTGATCGTCGCGGCCATCTTCGTCATGGCGGCCTTCCGTTTCCTGCTGCGTCGCATGGACCGGCGGCTCGAGACGTGGGAAGGCACCCACCTGCGCGCCGTCCGGCTCCAGAAGCAGGAGCTCCTCGCGGCCGAGGATACGACGAAGATCGCCCGAGGGGTGGTCCGCTGGATCGGCTACGCCGTATACGCGGTGATCGCGTACGTCGCGCTTCAGTTGATCTTCCTATCGTTCCCGGTCACCCGGGGCGTGGGCTCGTCACTCCTCGGGAGCCTGGCGGACGCCGTGCGCTCGATCGGCGCGGGGATCATCGACTTCCTCCCGAACATCGTCTTCCTGGCCGTCCTCTACTTCGTGGCCACGCGGACCGTGAAGCTGGTGCAGCTCGTCTTCCGGGGCATCTCGATCGGACGCATCAAGATCAAGGGCTTCGACGCCGAGTGGTCCCGCCCGACGTTCAAGATCATCCGGTTTCTGATCTGGGTCTTCTTCGTCATCGTCGCCTTCCCCTATCTCCCCGGGTCCGAGTCACCCGCATTCCGGGGCGTATCCATCTTCCTGGGGGTGCTCTTTTCCCTGGGCTCGACGGGTGCGGCGGCGAACTTCGTCTCTGGCATCATGCTGACGTACACCCGGGCGTTCCGCATCTCAGACCGCGTCCGGATCGGCGGAGTGGAAGGCGCGGTGATCGACCGGACGCTGTTCGTTACCCGGGTACGCACGCCGAAGAAGGTGATCGTCACGGTGCCCAACTCAACCGTGATGACGTCGCCCGTCCACAACTTCAGCACGGAGGGGCGCGAGAAAGGCGTCTTCCTCGACACGACGGTTACGATCGGCTACGACGTGCCCTGGCGTCGTGTGCACGAGCTTCTTCTGGCGGCCGCAGCGAAGACCGCGAAGGTCGAGACGGAGCCGCCGGCGTTCGTCCTCCAGAAGAGCCTGGAGGATTTCGCGGTCGCGTACGAGCTGAACGCGCCGACCCGCGAACCGCGCTCGATGCCCGAGATCTACTCGGAGCTGCACCAGAATATCCAGGACGAGTTCGCCGAAGCGGGGATCGAGATCGCGTCACCACACCACTTCGCGCTACGGGACGGCAACGACGATCTGCTACCCGCGGAGAAGCCCGCGCGGGGAGCCGCTCAGCGAGCGTTCAGATTCCTGGGGCTGGAACCCGGCGCATAGCGGGCCCGGGCCGGTCCAGGGTCAGGCAACGTCGAGACGCTTCGCGAATCCTTCCAGGAAGCCCTCGATCTCGCGCCCGTGGAGCAGGAGCCTGAGCTCCCCCTCGTCGAACCAGATGCCGCCACACTCGAGGCAGCGATCGATCACGACGTTCCACACGATCTCCTTGGAGAGCGGCGTCTTGTCGACCGGACACGAGCGGGCTGCCTCCCTGCCCGCCCGGATGGACGCCTGACACGTCGCGCACAGCGGAAGTCCGTGCGGAGCGACTGACAGATCACCCCCGCAGCTGACACAACGTGACCCGGCCTTGCCCAAAAGACTCTCCAGAAGGTGAGGGAGGACGCTCAAGACCAACTTGAGGCGCATGGCGGTCGACCGAAAGACGTCGGTCGCACCCCTCCCCTCGTGGACCGCTGGGGCGGCGAAGGGCGCGGGTAGCCCGGGGCCGCCCGGGGACAGTACCGTGTTGCATGGTCAAGTGGAGATCGGAGCGACGCAGCTCCAACGTGGAGGACAGAAGGGGACGCACCGCCCGTCGAGGCGTTGGCACTCCGATGAAGATGACCGGTGGCGTCGGGGTGTTGATCGTGCTGGCGGTCGTGCTCCTCGGCGGAGATCCGGGCGCGCTGCTCCAGTTGACGGAGTCGGCGCCCATGGAAACGCAGAGCCCCCGGGCGCCGGCGGGCGCTCCGCCGGCGGAGGACGACGAGGCGCAGTTCATTTCCAGCATGCTGGCGAGCACGGAGGACGTGTGGAAGGAGCTGTTCGCCCAGGCCGGCGTTACCTACCGCGACCCGCGTCTGGTCCTCTTCTCCGATGCGGTCAACTCGGCCTGCGGGTTCAACACTTCGGCCACGGGCCCCTTCTACTGCCCGCCGGACCAGCAGATCTACATCGACCTGTCGTTCTTCCGTGAGCTGTCGCGCATGGGCGGCCCGGGGGATTTCGCGCGGGCCTACGTGCTTGGCCACGAAGTCGGCCACCACATCCAGCAGCTGACCGGCATCTCCGACAACATCCGGCGCGAGCAGCAGGCTGCCGGGCGCGGGGCGGCCGCCAACCAGCTTCAGGTCCGCATGGAGCTCCAGGCCGATTGCCTCGCGGGCGTCTGGGCTCACCACGCGAACCGGACCCGGCAGATTCTCCAGCCCGGCGATGTCGAAGAAGGTCTCGCCGCGGCGGAGGCGATCGGGGACGACCGTTTGATGCGAAACGCGGGTCGCAACGTTTCGCCCGAGTCGTTCACCCACGGTACGTCGCAGCAGCGGCGTGATTGGCTGGAGCGTGGCCTGCGCAGCGGCGACCCGGACCAGTGCGACACCTACGGCGGGTGAACCTTACCGGGCCGTTCTGCGTACCTTTCGGGTGACGGACGACCCGACACGATCGAGAAAGAGCGACATGGAACGACTGCGAATCCCGAATCTCGCGACGTACCTCCCGATCGCCCCATCGGACATGCTGCTCGCGGCGCCCGTCGCCGCGCGCGTCTTCTTTGGCGCGACCCCGGCCGGCCGGGCCCTTCAGGTGGGGGCCCTGGGCATCTACGCCGGCAGCGCGGCGATCGATTGGGCGTTCCGCGTCGACGCGAAGCGTGTCGACTTCCAGTCGTCCTTCGGCGTTGACCCGATGACCCCGCCCGAGGCGACGGCGCCCGAGCGACGTACCGACGTCGAGTCGCTCGTCGAGAGGGTGAACGCGGGGTATCTGCCGATGGCCATTCCGCGGAGGGAGCTGGCGGAAGAAGTCGACCGTCACCTCACGGATTTCCTGGCCGAGCTGACCGGCCAGCGGCTCGAGACGAGCGCGCAGGTCCGGAACTACATGCTGGCACAGATCATCTTTCCGTTCGCGCTCGGCGCGGCGGACCCGTTGACCGGGGACGTAGCGATCTTCAAGAGCGTCGGGATCTTCGAGCCCCACGTGATCGCCCACGAGTTCTGCCACCGGAAGGGATACCTGAAGGAGGTCGAGGCTCAGGTGCTGGCCTATCTGGCGCTCGCGGGTTCGGACGACCCGGTGCTCCAGCAGTCGGCGTTCTGTGAACGACTCGACCGCCAGCTGTTCGTGCTCGCCGATCGGGACGCCGAGAAGTACAACGAGCTGCTCGTCGAAGTGGGACTCCGCGAAGAGCTGCGAATGGCGTTCGAGCTCCGGCATCCTTCGGCCCAGACGTACGCCCGCTTCGTGACACCCATCATGAAGGGTGCGTACGACGCCCGAATGAAGCTGACCGGCCAGAACGGGCTGTCGGACTACGACGAGGGCTTCACGAACTTCCTCATGGCGGTCGAACGCTCGGCATGAGCTAGGAGTGCCCGTTTCCATCCAGCTGGTCGTATGCACGCCGGCGTTCGAGCGTTATTGGGATGAGCTGGCGGCCCGTCTCGAGGTGGGCATCGAGCGCCTCGCATCCTCCTCGCAAATCACGGGGGGACCCGGGCGCGTCACGATTCTCTCCTGCGGCGGCGACGAGGCCGGAGCGGCCGAGCACGTGACGCGCGTGCTCGCCGCCGGCGGGGTCGATCCGATCGTCGTCGGGACCGAGCCCGATCATCGCCTGGCTGTTCGGCTAATCCGGATAGGAGCCGGCTCCTATTACGCCCTCCCGGGAGACGCCGCCCTCTTCGAGGCGGACCTGGCGGATCTGATCTCGAGGGATGCGATCACGCCCGCTCCGGCCGCGGCAGGGTACGACTTTTCGTCGCTGGTCGGCGAGCATCCGGACTTTCTCGCGGCGATCCAGCACGTGTCCAAAGTGATCCCCGCAGCCGGCACCACCGTCCTCATCATGGGAGAGACGGGCACGGGGAAGGAGCTGTTCGCCCGGGCGATCCACGACAACGGCCCGCGGGCACACGGCCCGTTCATCGCGATCAATTGTTCGGCGATTCCGGCGAACCTGCTCGAGGCCGAGCTGTTTGGGCATGCGAAGGGAGCCTTTACCGGCGCGACCGCGAACCGCCCCGGGCTCGTGGAGGCGGCGAGCGGCGGAACGCTCTTTCTGGACGAGATCTCGGCAATGCCTGTCGAGTTGCAGGGGAAGCTCCTGCGGTTCCTCGAGGAACGGGAGTCTCGCCGGCTCGGTGAAGTTCGTACGCGGACGGTCGACGTCCGCGTCCTCGCCGCCGCGAATCTCGACCTGCGCGCGGCGATCGAACGGGGCGACTTTCGACAGGACCTCTACTTTCGGCTCGCCGTCCTCCCCATGACGCTGCCACCCCTTCGGGAGCGCGGCGAGGATACTGTCCTGCTCGCCCGTCACTTCGTCTCCAAGTTCTCGGAAACGTACGGCGTACCCGTGCGGCCGTTGTCCGGCGGAGCTACAAAAGCTCTTCGCGGGCACCTCTGGCCAGGCAATGTCCGGGAGCTGAGGAACGCGATCGAGAGGGCGCTGCTGCTCTGCCACGGCGACAGGATCGAAGCGAGCGATCTGGGCCTCGAGGACTCCGTCCTCGCGCCCGGCCGGACCTCGGGAGCCGAGAACCCGCTCCCGTTCCCAGCGACCCTCGACCAGCTCGAGGAGGCCGCGGCACTCGCGATGCTCGAGCGCTGTCGAGGGAACAAGAGCGACGCCGCACGCCGGCTCGGCATCACGAGATCGCGTCTCTATCGGTTACTGGAACGTGCCGATCCCGATCGTCGCGCCCCCGACACGCGGCGGTGACGCCACCCCGGGTCCCGGTGGTGTCGCGTATCGGGACACCTGTTGCGCGCGAGACCGCCGCGAAACTCCGTAAATCGTTGTCGTTAAGGGCGTTGAGACCGGCACAGGGGTTGCACTGGCAGGAGGCGTGTCGACCCGCTCCCATCCACGAACCGAGAAAGACATGACCCGAGGAAATCGATCGCCTCTGTTGCTCATAGCGGCCCTGCTCGCGTCGGCCTGCAGCGAATCCCCACTGATTATCACGAACCCACCGGACGACGACGAGAAGGAAACCGTCGAGTTGTCGTTTCTCCGTCAGGACGGGATCGCCCCGCCTCTCCTCACGACCGATACGACGTTCGTCGCCACGCGCGGCCAAGACCTCGAGGTCGAGTTGTTCTACGCGGCACCGGGCGGTGGGCGGGGCGAGGAGTTCCTCGAATTCGAGCTCGACGACGAGTCGCTCCTGACGTATCCGGCCGGCCACCCGAGGGCCGGACAGAGCTTCGTGGACGGCGATACGATCAGCATACGTATCTCGATCGATCCCGCCCTTCTCATCGCGACGATGGAGCCGGCGGGTCTGCTGTTCAATCCGCAGGAGCCCGCGGAGCTCGAGATGCGGTACCTGAACGCCGATGAAGACTACGACGACGACGGAGAGGACGATCCGCCGGAGAGCGAGGACCGTATCGACCTCTGGCGCCAGGAGATGCCGTCGGATCCGTGGGAACGTGTCGGCGACATCAAGGACGCCGACCTGGACCGGATTCGGGCGTTTCTGACGTCCTTTTCCCGTTACGCGCTGGCCATCTAGGACCCGGCCATGACCGCGACCCGCCTCCCCCCGAGCCCGTGCACGACGCATCCGAGATGCTGAGCGCACGCGAGCGCGAGGCACGACGGCTCACGAATGCCGCCGAATGGAGTCGGCTCGCCGACTTGTGTGCGGATGACGACGAGGCCCTGAAATCGCCGGCGCTGGCATACGCGCGGGCGGAAGCGCTGTACCACACGGGCCGAATGCGGGAGCTGGCGAGCTATGCGGAGCGTTATGCGGTTTCGGCGCGGACCGAAGGTGATGTGCTCGGCGAGATGCGAGCCCTCAACGTCGGGGGAATCGCTGCCTTCGAGCTCGGCGAGGTGGCACGCGCCAGCCAGGCGTTCGATCGGCTGATGGGGCTGGCGGAAGGCGAACGTCATCACGACATGCTCGCACGTGCGGCCAATAATCTCGGCGCGATCGCCAACCTGCGAGGTCATCACCACGAGGCTCTCGGCTACTACAGGCTGGCAGTGCTTCTCTATCAGCGGCTCGGCCAGAAGCGCGGTCTCGCGCAGACGCATCACAACATCGGTGTGTCGCACCGGGATCTGGGCGACTTCGAAGCGGCCGCCGACGCGCTGGATCGATCGGCGGACATCGGCAGGGAGATCGAGTATCCGACGGTCGTCGGCATGAGTCTGACAAGCCGCGCGGAGACCGAGCTCGCTCGGGGTGACCATGACCTCGCCGAGACGCTGGCGACGAAGGCCCTCGAGCTGGCGACAGCCGCGGAGGATCCGATTTCACGCGGGGACGCGCTCAGGGTCAGGGGTTGCGCACTGATCGGGCTCGATCGCAGGGCGGAGGGACGCGCGGACTTAGAGACAGCTCTCGAGATCGCTCGAGAGACCGGGAACACGCTGTTGCAGGCGGAAGTTCTTCGGGACAACGCTCTGAATGCGGGAGAGACCGACGATCCGGAGCGACTGGTGATGCTGCAGGAGGCGCTTGCGCTCTTCAGATCGCTGGGAGCCGTGGCCAGCGCCGAGGCGCTGACCACGGTCCTGGAGGAAGCCGACGCCTAGTCGTCGTCTTCGTCGTCTTCGAGCTCGATCGAGCTCTCGATGTTGTCTTCCACGAGGTCTTCGTTGGGGCCACCCTTGTTCGCCGTGGCCGGATCCACGAGTGAACCGTCACCCCTCCGGAACCACCCGCCCACGTCAAGCGCCAGCGTGACCTGGACCGTCTCGCCGCCACCCACGACGATGGGCGGAACGAGGTCGATCTCCTGTTCTTCATTCAGGTCCGTCAGGTAGAGGAAAGACTGACCGTTGTAGGTCCCCTCGACCCTGATGCTCACGTCGCGAAAGTCGGGGTGGACCGCGATGAAGTCGAGGTCCCCGGCCGTGTCGTCGTCGGGCTTGTGGATATCGAACTCGAGCTCGTCATATCGTCCCGGCCGCACGTCGTCGAGCTGGATCTGCGTCTCGGTGGTGCCGTCGAGCGGTAGCTCGAGCAGGAACGGCCCGACCTCGAATTCGCAGTCGTCGTCCGAGTCATCGTCAGACGATGAATCCGACGCTGCGTCCT
>JAOTZH010000154.1 GCA_029861425.1 Gemmatimonadota bacterium | reverse complement strand
CGGACAGGTGCGTGTATGGTGGCGTTGGCGAGATCAGCGTCTACGTTTCCGAAGCGGCCCGCGGTCGTGGTGTGGGGTCCAGGATCCTGCAGGCTCTGGTCGAGTCGTCGGAGGATTCGGCCATCTGGACACTGCAGGCCGGCGTCTTCTCCGAGAACGTCGCGAGCGTGCGGGTCCACGAGAAATGCGGGTTTCGTGTGGTTGGAACCCGTGAGCGACTCGGAAAGCTCGGAGGCAGGTGGCGCGACGTCGTTCTGTTGGAGCGTCGAAGCAGCGTCGTCGGGTTGTGACGTCCCCGCTGGTCCACCCGCACGATCCCGCCTGGATCGAGCGGTTTCGCGAGCTCGCGGACTGGCTTTCGCCATGTCTCGAGGCGGGCGCCATCGGAATAGAGCACTTCGGTAGCACATCGGTTCCCGGTCTCGCCGCGAAGCCGGTCATAGACATCCACATCGTGATTCCCTCCGGCGGGTTTGCGGCGGTGTGCCGGGTCCTCGAGACCCTCGGGTACGAGCACCGGGGGGATCAGGGGGTCGAGCAGCGAGAGGTGTTCAAGCTCATCGACCCGGAGGCTTCCGGGCCTTTGCCGACGCACCATCTGTACGTGTGCGAGGAGGGATGCCCGCCGCTCCGCAGTCATCGGATGTTTCGCGACTTCCTGCGGTCGCGTCCGGACCTCGTGCAGGATCTCTCGGCGGCCAAGATGGAGGCCGCGGAACGGGCGGAGCACGATCGGAAGCGCTACCAGGATCTCAAGTCACCCGCGTACGCGACGGTCGTGGCCCAGGCGATCCTCGCCCTCGATCTCTGAGGGACGCTGGCCCGCGAGACGACCACGTTCCTATCATCCCGTACCGAGACGTACGAACCCCTGTCGGAGGTCTGACGATGCGCCCGTCCCGCCCGCATCCCCCCGCCGTGACGCGCCCCGCCACGGCTAGCAGACGTCGCCAGTCCCTGATGATCGCGAGCTGTCTGGCGATCCTGGCGACGACTCTCGGCGTGACGGCGCTGGAGGCGCAGAGCGGAGCGGAGCGGACGCCTCTCCAGGCGGCAGACATCTTCGAGCTCGAGACCATCGCGGATCCGCAAATCTCCCCGAACGGAGACCGGGTCGTCTACGTCCGAAGACGAGCCGATATCATGACGGATCGCCGACTCTCCAACCTGTGGATCGTGGATGCGGACGGGAGCGGGCATCGTCCGCTGACGTCCGGCGACTTCAGCGACGGGTCCCCCCGCTGGTCGCCCGACGGCACCCGGCTGGCGTTCATATCGAACCGGGGCGGCACGACACAGATCCACGTCCGCTGGATGGACACCGGCGAGACGTCGGAGATCACCAACGTCACCGAGCCGCCGTCCTCGATCGCCTGGTCACCCGACGGCCGCCAGATCGCGTTCGGGAAGCTCGTCCCCGGCACGAAGCCGTCGATCGCCGGGATGCCGACGCCGCCGCCGGGCGCGGAATGGGCGGCCCCCGCCCAGGTGGTCGAGCGGCTGGTGTACCGGTACGACCAGCTCGGAGATCTTCCGCACGGATTCCAGCACGTGTTCGTGGTCCCGAGCGAGGGTGGATCCGCCCGGCAGATCACGAGCGGAAACCGACACTGGGGCGGGATCGGCATCGGGGGCCCCCAGTTCTCCTGGAGCCCCGACGGCGAGCACCTGCTCATGTCGCTCGACCCCAACCCCGATGAGAAAGAGGTGGTCTACGCCGACACGGAGGTCTTCACGGTGAGCGTCGCGGACGGGACCGCCCGTCAGCTCACCGACCGCCGTGGCCCGGACGATTCGCCGATCGCTTCGCCGGATGGACGAACCATCGCGTACTTCGGCATGGACGACCGGTACCAGGGGTTTCAGCGGACCCATCTCTACCTGATGGATCGCGACGGGACCGGCTCGCGCGCGCTCACCGAGGGATTCGATCGGGGCGTGTACAACGCGACGTGGGCATCCGACGGGGCGGGCCTGTACGCTCTCTTCGACGACGAGGGCGTGACCCGGCTCGGCTTCTTCGGGCTCGACGGCGAGCATCGCGTGCTCGCGGACAGCCTTGGCTCGACGGCGTCCGCGTACGGGAGCGGGGACTACTCCGTGTCCCTCGGTGGCGCCTATGCGGTGACGTACTCGACGCCCACCGTCATCTCGGATGTCGCGATCGGTGCCGAGGGCTCCGGGCTGCGGACCCTCACCGGAATCAACGAAGACCTCCTCGTCAAGCGCGAGATCGGGGAGGTGGAGGAGATCTGGTACGAGTCGTCTCATGACGGCCGACCGATCCAGGGCTGGATCATCAAGCCGCCGGGGTTCGAGCCCGGTCGTCGCTATCCTCTGATTCTCGAGATCCACGGTGGACCGTTCGCGAACTACGGTCCGCGGTTCGCGCTCGAGAAGCAGCTGATGGCCGCGCAGGGATACGTCGTCCTCTACACGAATCCGCGCGGCAGCACGAGTTATGGCGAGGAGTTCGCCAACCTCATCCACCACGAGTACCCGGGGGACGATCTCCACGATCTGGTCTCCGGCGTCGACGCCGTGATCGAGAGAGGGTACGCGGATCCGGACGAGCTCTACGTCGTCGGCGGCAGTGGCGGCGGGGTGCTGACGGCCTGGATCGTCGGCCACACCGATCGCTTCCGGTCGGCCGTGTCGTGGTATCCGGTGATCAACTGGTACAGCTTCGCCCTGACGGCCGACATGGCGCAGCACGTTCCCCGGTACTGGTTCCCGGGGCTCCCGTGGGACAACGTCGACCATTACGAGTCGCGGTCCCTGCTCTCCGTGGTGGAGAACGTGACGACCCCGACCCGGATCATCACGGGAGAGGAGGACTACCGGACACCGATGTCCGAGTCCGAGCAGTACTTCAAGGCGCTCAAGCTGGTCGGCACCGAAACATCGCTCGTGCGCGTGCCGGGCGAGCCGCACGGGATCCGCCGTCGGCCGAGCCATCACATCGCGAAGATGCTCGCGACGCTCGAGTGGTTCAAACGTCATTCGCCGACTACCTCGTGAGCCGGACCGCGGCACGGCCCGAGCGGGTGAGCGGCCCGGCCCGACTTCGAGCCGCGCACCGGCGGGCCTGGGCTCCCGTCCTGGCGGCCACGTGGTTGGTCGCGGCCTGTGCCGGGGGCGGTGGGGGCGACGCGGAGACCGCGATCCGGGAGGTGACCAGGCGCTGGGAAGAAGCCCTCGTCTCCGGTGATCCGGCCGGCGCGGTCGAGAGTGTCTTCACCGCCGATGCGATTCGGCTGCCGGCGAACGAGCCGGCCGTGCGCGGATTCGAAGCCATCCGGGGTGCGCTCGCGGGGTCGATCGCGCTGGAGGAAGCGCGCTTCGACCTCGAAGACATCGAGGTGTCTGGATCGCTGGCCTATGCCTCCGGCACGTACCGGGTGCGGGTTCCGCAGGGCCAGACCATCGTCGGAAAGTTCCTCGAGGTGTGGAAGCGGACTCCGGCCGGCTGGCGAATCCACCGGGTCATGTGGGACTAGGAAAACGTACAGCAGGGAGCAGCTACCGATGTCCGATCGTTCGACCGACGCGATACATGCGGGCGCCCAGAGTCCTCGTCCGGAGGGGGCGGTGGTTACCCCGATCTACCAGGCGAGCAACTACGAATATCACGGTGAGGGATACCACGATGTCGGCTACGCCAGACTCAGCAATACGCCGAACCACCGGGTGCTCGGTGAGCGCATCGCGGCGCTCGAAGGGACGGAGGACGCGCTGGCGCTCGCCAGCGGCATGGCCGCCATCTCGGGGACGCTCCTGACGTTGCTGTCCGCCGGGGATCACATCCTGGCGCAGGACACGCTGTATGGCGGAACCACCGGCCTGCTCGCCCACGACCTGCCGCGGTTCGGCATCTCTCACTCGGTCATCGATCCTCAGGATCCGGCGAGCTGGGCGGACGCGGTCACGCCGGCCACCCGCGCCATGTACGTGGAGACCCTGACGAACCCTCTGTGCCAGGTGGCGGACCTCGAGGCGGTCGCGGACTTTGCCCGCGAGCGTGGACTGATCACGATCATCGACAACACGTTCGCGAGCCCCATCAACTTCAGGCCGGCCGAGATCGGATTCGATCTCGTGATCGAGAGCTGCACGAAATACATGAACGGTCACAACGATGTGATCGCCGGATCGGTCGCCGGCCGCGCCGATCTCGTTCGAAGGATCAAGCTCTTCAACGACCACCTCGGCGGGTCGCTCGACCCGCACGCCGCATTCCTGCTCGAGCGCGGGATGAAGACGCTCGACGTCCGTGTCCGCCGTCAGACCGAGTCCGCGACGCGGATCGCTCGACTTCTCGAGGATCATCCGGGCGTGACCACCGTCCACTATCCCGGTCTGGAGAGCCATGCGCAGCACGAAAGGGCGGCCCGAATGTTCGACGGCTTCGGAGGCATGATGGCCTTCGAGGTCGCCGGAGGCGTCGAGCGGGCGGAGGCGTTCCTCGCCGCCCTGACGATTCCGACCGTGGCCGCGAGCCTCGGTGGGGCCGAGTCGCTCATAGTGCGCCCCGCGGCAGCCGTGCACTCGGGCCTGACGCCCGAGGAGCGGGAGCGCAGCGGAGTCACGGAAGGCCTGATCCGCTTCTCGGTCGGGCTCGAGGCCGCCGACGATCTGATCGCCGATCTCGAGGCCGCCCTGGAGCGCGTGCCGGCCGCGGCGAGCGGATGAACCTTCGTCCGCCCGGGCTCGAGGAAATCGAGGCTGCCCGGGCCCGCATCGCGGATGCCGCGCTCCGGACGCCGCTCATCCCGCTCGAGGCCCCGGGAGACCAGGAGATCTGGCTGAAGCTCGAAAACCTTCAGCCGATCGGCTCGTTCAAGCTGCGCGGCGCGGCCAACTTCATTGGCAGCCGCTCGCGGAGCGAGCTCGAGCGTGGCGTGTGGACCGCGAGCGCCGGGAACATGGCGCAGGGCGTCGCCTGGAACGCCCGTCGACTCGGCATCCCGTGCGCGGTCGTGGTACCCGAGAACGCCCCGAAGACGAAGGTGGAGGCCGTGGAGAGGCTCGGCGGAAGGGTTGTGAAGACGTCCATCGAGTCGTGGTTCGAGGTGTTCAGGACGCGAGAGTTCGACGGGATGGACGGTGTGTTCGTGCACGCGTTCAGCGATCCCGATGTCCTGGCCGGGAACGCGACAGTCGCCCTCGAGATCCTCGAAGACCTCCCGGACGTCGATGCGGTCATCGTGCCCTTTGGTGGAGGCGGGTTGGCATGCGGGATCGCGGCGGGGTTCGCGGCGACGGACTCCGAGGTGGAGGTCTTCGCCTCGGAGGTGATTGGGCAGGCCCCGTTGGCCGCCTCCCTTCGCGCCGGCGAGGCGGTCTCGATCGACTACACGCCGAGCTTCGTCGACGGAATCGGGGGCCCGCACGTGGAGCCCGAGATGTGGGAGCTCGCCAACGAGCTTCTCGCGGGAGCGCTCCTCGTCCGGCTCGAGGAAGTCGCCGCCGCGATCAAGCTGCTCGCCGAGCGTTCACGCGTGATCGCCGAGGGGGCGGGGGGCTCGTCGGTGGCCGCCGCGCTCGGCGGGGCACCCGGGGCCCGCAGGGTCGCCTGCGTCGTCTCGGGCGGGAATCTCGACGTGTCCAGGTTGCGCGACATCCTGGACGGCAGGGTGCCCTGATGTGGCCGGGGGTACGCTGGCTCAATATCTCTTACGGTGTGTGATACGATGTGTGGTAAAGCGTTGAATAAGTTGCTCTTAGGTATTGCGGCCTGTGCCCTCCTGGGTTGTGGTGGCGAGACGCCCTCGCCGGACGCCGCGGCCACGATCGACTCGCTGGTCGCCGCGCGCTGGAACCGGACGCTCGAGAACGCCCCGACCCTGCTCCTGCGCGAGGGCCTGGACGTCGACCGTCTTCCCGACCTGAGCTTCGAGCGGGCGGAGGAAGAGGTCGGTCGGGACCAGGCATTCCTCGCGGCGCTCGAAGCCGTCGACGCCGGCGCCCTGGATGACACGCGTCGGACGACGCTCGAGACGCTCACCTGGGAGACGGAGATGGCGATCGAGGGCCATCGCTATTTCTGGCTCCAGAGCCAGCTGACGCCCTACTCGGCGGCGCTCCGGCTGTACAGCAGCCTGTTTCCGCAGCTCCCACTCGATTCCGGCGACGATCTGGATCGCTTCGTATCGCTGGTCGAGCAGGTGCCCATGCACGTGCGTCAGTTGCTCGATCTGACGAGCGGACAGTTCGAGCGTGGCTTCGCCGTGCCGCGTCAGAACCTGGATCCGGCCGTCGGACTCGTGCGCGCTCAGGCGGTACCGGCCGCCGCGGGGCCGTTCGCTCTCGCCGATGACCGGGTAGCGGCGCTCGATGCCGACAGAGTCGCGGCGGCGCGCGGCCGGATCGAGGAGATCGTTCGTGATTCCATCACTCCGGCGATAGACGAGTTGGCGACGTTTCTCAGCGGCGACTACGCCGACCGCGCTCCCGAGCGTGTGGGCATCTCGCAGTATCCCGAAGGCAGGGAGTATTACCTGTACCTCACGCGGCTCCACACGACGATGGACGTCACGCCCGAGGAAGTTCAGCGGGCCGGATACGAGCTGCTGGCGGACTTCAGGGCACGCATGAGCGAGATCCGGGATCGCCTCGGCTGGGAGGGGACGGCGGAGGAGTTCCACGACCACCTGAAGACGGATCCGCGCTACTTCCCCTCGGATTCCGACGAGGTCGGCGAGCGGTTGCGGGCGGCCTCGAACCGGATGGGCGAACGCCTGGACGAGTATTTTCGCGTGAAGGCGGAAGCTCCGTGGGACGCCAGGAGGCTGGCGCCCGAGCTCGAGCCCAGCATGACCTACGGGTACTACTCGCCCCCCACCTCCACGGACCCCCACGGCTACTACCACTACAACGGCTCGAAACTCGACGAGCGAAGCTGGCTGGGCCTGACGGCTGTCGCGCTCCATGAGCTGCTGCCGGGTCACCACTTCCAGATCGCACGCACCCTCGAGAACGACGCTCTTCCGGACTACCGGCGGAACGCGTACTACACGGCCTACGGCGAAGGGTGGGGGTCCTACGCGTCCTTCCTCGGGCTCGAGGCCGGCGTCTTCGAAGATCTCTATAGCGAGTACGGTCTGTATATCCTCGAGAGCTTTCTGGCGACCCGTCTCGTCGTCGACCCGGGCATGAACTACTTCGGCATGACCCTCGAGGAAGCCCGACAGTTCATGCGCGAGAACACGCTGGAGTCGGAGACGCAGATCGCCACGGAATCGCTCCGGTATTCCACCGACATGCCGGGTCAGGCGCTGGGCTATCAGATGGGAAAGCGACGCCTGCTCGAGCTCCGCGAACGCGCGGAAGCCCGCCTCGGCGAGGACTTCGACATCCGGGACTTCCACGAGGTCGTTCTCGAGCCCGGGTCCGTGCCCATGGTGGTACTGGAGCGTCGTGTGGAAGATTGGCTGGAACGCCTCGGCCGATAGGAGCCGGCCGGCGTCTTCGAACTCTCTGACAGGAGGACCGGATGGTGCCCATGATCTCGCTCTTCTGGGCCGTGCTGCTGGCGGCCGGCCTGGTGTTCGTGGTCAGCTCGGTCGTCTGGATGGTGCTGCCGCACCACAAGACGGACTTCAAGGGACTCCCGGATGAGCAGGCGGTGCTCGATGCGCTCGGCGAGGTGCCCCCGGGGGCCTACGACTTCCCGCACGTCGCCTCCTGGGACGAGGCCAAGACGCCCGAGATGAAGGCGCGGTTCGAGAAAGGGCCCGTGGGCTTCTTCACCGTCGCCCCCGGCGCGCCGAACATGGGCAAGAATCTGGCGACCTGGTTCGTGTATTGTCTGGTAGTCAGCTGGATCGTCTGCTACGTGGCCACGAGAACCCTGCAGCCGGGAGCGGAGTACCTGCTGGTGTTCCAGATCACGTGCACCGTGGCCTGGGCCGCCTACGGGCTCTCGGCGGTCTCGGACAGCGTCTGGTTCTCGAGGCCATGGTCGCAGACGTTCAAGCTGCTGTTCGACGCGCTGCTATACGGTCTCGTGACCGGCGGCGCGTTCGGGTGGCTCTGGCCGTCCTGACGGGCGGTCCCTACAAGGACTTGGGAGGAAGACAATGGAGGGATTGGTCGCGCTCACGTTCAGCACCTTCTTCATCGGGCTTGGAGCATTGAGCTCCGTGTTCTGGATCTGGATGCTGATCGACTGCGCCAAGTACGAGCCCCGAAAGGGGAACGACCGCATCGTATGGGTCCTGATCATCGCGCTCACGCACCTCGTCGGTGCGCTGATCTACTACTTCGCCAGACGACCCGAGAGGATCAAGGAACATGGCGCCTGATCGCCACGCGCAAGCCTTCACCGGGGCCCGGCGCTCCCGGCCGATCGGCCGTGCGAGCGCCGGGCTTCTCGCGCTCATGGCCGCGGCCGCGTGGCCGACGTCCGTGGAGGGGCAGGGGGTGCCCACGCCCGAATCCGTTCTCGGGCACACGGTTGGGGAGGACTTCTTCCTCGCGACGTACGAGGAGTCGATCGAGTATTTCAGACGGCTCGACGCGTCGAGCGACCGGGTGCGACTCGAAGTCGTGGGGGAGACGTCGTTCGGCCGTCCGGTAGTCCTCGCGCTGATCTCGAGCGCGGAGAACCTCGCCGCGCTGGAGCGCCACCGCGAGATCGCCCAACGACTCGCACATCCCCGGGACCTCGACGAGAGCGAAGCGCGTCGGCTCGCGAGCGAGGGGAAGGCGATCGTCTGGATCGACGGGGGTCTTCACGCGAGCGAAGTGGCTCACGCCCAGCACACGATCCAGCTCGCGTACGATCTGGTGACGGGAGACGATGACCCGGAGATCGCGTCTATCCTCGACAACGTGATTCTGATGCTCTGGCCGTCGATAAACCCCGACGGCCAGACTCTCATAGCGGAGTGGTATCGATCGAACCTGGGTAAGCCCTACGAGACCGCCCCGGCGCCCTTCCTGTACCAGAAGTACATCGGGCACGACAACAACCGGGACGGCTACATGATCAACCAGATCGAGTCCCGATACGTGACCCGGGTCGCTCGTGAGTGGGAACCGCACATCCTCTACAATCACCACCAGAGCTCGCCGTTTCCGACTCGCATCTGGATTCCGCCGTTCGCGGAGCCGATCTCGCCGCACGTCCACCCGCTGATGTGGCGGATGGTCAACCTGATCGGCATGGCGATGTCCCAGGCGCTGGAGGAGCGTGGACAAAAGGGCGCCACCCACATGGGCACGGGGTTCGACAACTGGTACCCGGGCTTCATGGACCACGCGCACAACTTCCACAACGTCGCGTCGCTCCTCACCGAGACGGCTCTCTACTCGTACGCCACGCCGGGCTTCTACACGATGAGCGACTTTCCGGCGAGCCGGCGCGACCTGCGTCCACAGTCTCTCTATTCGAGTCCGTGGGAGGGAGGCTGGTGGCGACTTCGCGATGCCGTGGACTACATGCTGACGGCCTCGATCTCGGTGCTCGACGTCGCCGCGAAGTACCGCCAGGACCTGCTGTACAACCGATATCAGGCGGGACGCGACATCATCGCCACCTATACGGATGGGCCGCCGTACGCCTTCTTCATCCCGGAGGAACAGCGCGATCCCGTGGCCGCCGCGGAGCTCCTGCGGAGACTCGCGTTCAACGGGATCGAGGTGCATCGGTTGGACGCGGCGATCACGCAAGATGGCGTGACGCACCCGGCGGGCACCTGGGC
>JAOTZH010000015.1 GCA_029861425.1 Gemmatimonadota bacterium | reverse complement strand
TGCTCCTTTCGGAATCGCAGGAGAGGATGCTGCTCGTGGCCAAGCCCGAACACGAAGAGGACGTCCGCCAGGTTCTCGAGCGGTGGGACCTCCAGGCCGCCACGATCGGACAGGTGACCGACGACGGATTCTTCAGGGTCCGGGAGGACGGCGAGATCGTCTGCGAGATCCCCGTTTTGCCGCTCGTCGACGACTGCCCCACGTACGTCCGCGACGGCGTCGAGTCGCCCGAAGCGGTGGCGGCGCGCGAAACGGATCTGGAGCCGTATCGGTCCTTCGAGGACGACGACGCGGTGAGCGGGGCCGTCATGACCCTCCTCGACGCTCCCACTATCGGGTCCCGACGCTGGATCCACGAGCAGTACGACACGACCGTCCAGACGAATACGCTCGAGGGCCCGGGGTCTGACGCGGCCGTGCTGCGTTTGCCCGGGGGAGATCGCGCGCTGGCCGCGTCCACGGATGGGAACGGTCGATACACCTATCTCGGAGCGCGGACGGGCGGTCGGATCGCGGTCGCCGAGTCTGCGCGCAACGTCGCTTGCTCGGGGGCGAGACCGGTCGCGGTCACGAACTGCCTGAACTTCGGGAGCCCCCTCCGGCCGTCGGTGTACTTCCAGCTCTCCGAGGCCGTCGCCGGGATGGGGGAGGCCTGCCGTGCGCTCGGTACCCCGGTCACCGGCGGGAACGTCTCGCTCTACAACGAGACCGGCGGCTCGCCGGTATATCCGACTCCGGTCATCGGAATGCTCGGCTTGATCGAGCACCGGGATCGGCGGGTTCCCTCGCACTTCCAGGAGGTCGGTGACGAGGTGCTGGTCGTCGGGACGACCCGCGAGGAGATCGGGGCTTCGGAGTATCTGGCCGCGTGTCACGGACTCGTGGCCGGCGCGCCGCCGGATCTCGACCTGGATGAGGCGGTGCGGCTGGTCGACTTTCTGGTCGCCGCGGCGGATGCGGGACTGATGCGTTCGGCGCATGACTGCTCCGACGGCGGACTCGCGGTGGCCCTGGCGGAGTGCGCCATCCTGGCCGACGACGGCTCGACCGGGTTGACCGTGAATCTCGACCTGGCGACCACGGAGGGAGAGGTCTCGACCGCCGCGCTCTGGTTCGGCGAGTCGCAGTCCCGCGTGGTGGTGAGCTGCGATTCCGGGCGGCGCGAGGAGCTCTTCGGCCTCGCCGCGGAACATGCGGTCCCGATCGAGTCGGTCGGCGAAGTGGGTGACCGAAGCGGAGACTGGAGTGTCAGTGGTGGCGGCCACACGGTGGTGGCGGCGATCGCCGACCTGCGGCGTACGTTCGATAACGCCCTGCCCCGCCGCATGCGGGAGCAGGCTGGCCTGACGTCCTGAGCGACCGGCCTCGCCGGAGCCAGGACACACGATCGGGGACGAGCACATGAGCTGGCTCGAGGACGACAAGCCGAGGGACGAATGCGGGATCGTCGCGGTCAGCGGGTCGCGGGCTGCCGCGGAGCTCGCTTTTCTGTCGCTGTATGCCCTGCAGCACCGGGGGCAGGAGTCCGCCGGCATCGTGACCGTCGGCGATGACGGGAGACCGAGGGCCCACAAGGGGATGGGTCTCGTCGCAGATATCTTCGATGGGGAGACGCTCGACATGCTCGAGGGCTCCGTGGCGGTCGGGCACGTCCGATACTCCACCGCGGGGCGTTCGAGCCTGCGGAACGCGCAGCCGATCCTGGTCGACTATCGCGAGAAGCCGCTCGCGCTCGCGCACAACGGGAACCTCACGAACGCCGGTGAGCTGAGGGATCGGCTTTCGCGTGAAGGCGCGATCTTCCAAACGGACTCGGACTCCGAGGCGATCATCCACCTGATCGCGCGTTCGCGCCGCGACGACCTGGACCAGCGGGTCGACAGCGCGCTCTCGCAGGTGGTCGGGGCCTTCTCCCTCATCCTCTGCATCGGGGACACGATTTACGCAGCCCGCGACTCGCGCGGGTTCCGGCCACTCGTCCTGGGACGGCTCGGCGAAGCCGTGGTCGTGGCATCCGAGACATGTGCGCTCGATCTGATCGGCGCCGCGTACGTGCGTGATGTGCGCCCCGGCGAGGTGCTCAAGATCCGGGACGGGCACGTCGAAGAGATGCGGCCTCTGCCGCCCGAGGAGATGAGCTCGTGTCTGTTCGAGCTGGTCTACTTCGCGAGACCCGACTCGACCATGTGGGGCGTCAGCGTGGACGGGGCTCGACGCGAGTTCGGTCGTCAGCTGGCGCGTGAGCACCCCGTCGAGGGCGACTGTGTGTTCGCCGTTCCCGACTCGTCGAATTCCGCGGCGCTCGGCTACGCGGAGGAGAGCGCGATCCCCTTCGAGCTCGCCCTGATCCGCAACCACTATGTGGGGCGGACGTTCATTCACCCCTCGCAGGCGGGTCGCGACTTCAAGGTCAGGGTCAAGTACAACCCGGTCCGGGAGTTGATCGAGGGCAAGCGGCTCATCGTCGTCGACGATTCGCTCGTGCGCGGCACGACGAGTCGCGGTCTGGTCGCGCTGCTCCGGGAGAACGGCGCGGCGGAGGTGCACTTCAGGGTCGCCTCGCCTCCAGTGAAGTTCCCCTGCTACTACGGCATCGACATGCCCACGCGGGAAGAGCTGATCGGGTCTTCGCACACGGTCGAGGAGATCCGGAAGCACCTGGGCGTGGACTCGCTGGGGTACCTCTCCATGGAGGGACTCCACGGGGTCGTGAAGGGGCGCGGCACGTTCTGCGACGCGTGCTGGTCGGGCGACTACCGCGCCCCACTAGTCGATCTCGAGCGCGAGCCAGCGGCCCGCAAGCCGGAGCCGGTCGGCGCCCGCGGGTGGCTCGAATCGAAGGCAGACCAGGGGCAATGAACCGCCGGCGCGCGCTCGTCGCGCTCTCGATCGGTCTGTTCATCGCACTCGCCGGGTGCGCCTCCTCGTCCGACTCCGCTCCGCCGCCGCCCGAGGCCGCCAGCGGCCCGGCATGCGCGCAGATCTTCTCCACGAACGATACCCACGGGCGACTGCTTCCCGCGGAGCAGAGCTGGTCGGAAGGCCGGCTCGTCGGAGGGTCCGCGGCCCTTGCGGGGTACGCGCGGCAGGCGGCCGACCGAGCCCCGGAGTGCCCGCTCTTCGTCGTGTCGGGCGGCGACATCATGCAGGGTACGCTGATCTCGAACCTCTCGGACGGCGCCTCCACGATCAGCGCGTTCAACGCGCTCGGGTACGACGCCGCGGCAATCGGGAATCACGAGTTCGACTGGGGCATCGACATCCTGCGGCAACGGGTCGAGCAGGCAGACTTCGCGTGGCTCGGTGCGAACATTTACGAGACGGGGACGGGCGACCACCCCGCCTGGGTGGAGCCGTGGAGGATCGTGGAGAAGGACGGAGTGCGCGTCGGGTTCATCGGCATGACCACGACCGCGACGCCCGTGGTGACGCGTCCGGTGAACGTGGTCGGGCTCGACTTCCACCCCATCTCGGAGGCTCTCGACCGCTACATCCCGGAGGTGCGGGCCGAAGGGGTCGACTTCGTGGTCGCGCTCATGCACGAGGGCGGGTTCTGCAACAGCGGGGTCTGCGAGGGGGAGGCGCTCGAGGAGCTCGCGGCTGCGACGGAGCGCTTCGACTATGCGGTGACCGGCCACTCACACTCTCGCATCGACGCGGAAATCGATGGGGTGCCGGTCGTGCAGTCCTTCTCCAACAGCACGGCGTACGGACTCGGCCGGATCGATCGCGACGCGTCGGGACAGGTCAGCGCACGACTCGTCGAAATCCGACAGACCTACGTGGATGAGGTCACGCCCGACCCCGCGATCGCGGACCTCGTGGGCGGGTTCGAGGGCGAAGTGGCGCATCTGGTCGGACGGGTGGTGACGACGCTGTCGCGGGCGATCACGAAACCCCGGCGTGGAGATCTCATCCTCGGCCGGATCATCGCCGACGCGCAGCGGGCGTCCACCGGGACGCAGGTGGCGTTGATGAACAGCGGCGGTATCCGTCGGCCGCTCCCCGCGGGCGACATCACGTTCGCGACGCTGTTCGAGCTTCAGCCGTTCGCGAATCGGATGGTGACGATGAACGTCTCCGGAGCTCAGTTGCTGGCCGCGCTCGATCACGGGATGACGGACGCCGGGGCCGACGCCCAGATCAGCGGGATGCGGGCTCACTTCGATCCCGATGCGCCCTCGGGCTCCAGGATCATCGGCGCCGAGCTGGGGGACGGCACACCTATCGATCCGGCGGGGACGTACTCGCTGACCGTGAACGACTTCATGGCGACGGGCGGTGGCGGGTACACCATGTTTCTCGACGCCATGGACATCGTCGACACCGGGATCGTCGATCTGGATGCGCTGGTGGAGTACCTCGCCGCACGGCCGAGACCACTCCCCCTGCCAACCGAGCCGCGCTGGATCGCCGGCGGCGGCTGAAGCCACCGATCCCGGTGGCGACCGTCTCTCCGCCGATCGGGGTCCGCGGCCCTAGGGCATACAATACCCGATGCCGTGCTGCGGATAGTCCGTCGGAATCGGGGTCCCGGCCAGCCGGGCCGCGTGAGGTGAGCCGGTCGGCGCGAAGATCGCCGACAGCGAGTCCTGGTACATCAGATCCCACCCGGGCTTGAGCTGCATCAGGCTGAACATCGGGGTCTCCACCGAGACGAGCGCCATCTCCGCTCCGCGTTTGTCGATATGATCTTCCCAACCGGTCAGACCGTTTCGAAACCGCAGGTATTCGTCGTAGATGCTGTCGGTGTAGACGGTCTCGCGGCGGCCGTCCATCGAGACCCGCACGCTCGGCTCGAGGTGCCAGATCGCGTACTCCCCCCAGTCGAAGAACGTCGCGAGTTTGCCCTCCACCTCGCTCCGGCGGATCCACTCCACTGCCCTCACTGGGAAGGTGATCGACCGAATCCCGTCGATCTTCACGCATCTCAGGTCGGGCAGCGCCGCCGTGATCAGCATGAAACCCGTGAGGATCGTGACGGCGATCATCGCCGGTCGAAGCACCCCGGATCCGGACGAGACGGACCCTTCGGCTCCGGCACGGCCATAGGCGACGCTCGCGAAGTGCACGGGGAGCAGCACGCCCACGCCGATCCCGAACAACGGAATGTGACGCACGGCCAGGAGCGGCAGGACGGCGATCGTCGCGAAGACTAGCAGCAGCGGCGGGTGTCTCTTCGATTTCGTCCAGTGCAATGCCAACAACGAGCCGACCGTGAGCAACAGGTAGATCCGACCCCTGCGGCTGCGCATCGGCGTCGGCATCCACTCCGTGATGTCCGGTCGCGAGACCGTCGCCGTCTCGAACAGGAAGTCCAGCAGCTCCCACCCGTAGGGATTGATGAGCATCGCGATCGGACATAGCGCGAGCACGGCAGTCGCCGTCAGGGGAAGCCCGATACTGTCCCGCCGGGCCACGTTGTCATCGGGCAACAACCACGCGAGCCAGTGCCCGGCCATCCAGGCCGCGACCAGCACCAGGCCCGCCAATACACCCCCGTGGAAGTTGATCCAGGCCATCATGATGAGCGGGATCACCCACACCAGTCGGCGGTGCCCACGTTCCACTGCGCTCAGGATCAGAAGCAGCAGCAAGAGAAAGACGAACGTGAATAGCTGGGGACGGACAGTCACCGTCCCGTTCACGAGCAGCAGCGAGATCAGGACGAGGAGAATCCCCGCCCGCAACGGCTCCAGCCCCGACTTCATGCTGTGGCGGTAGAGCGCCACGATGATCGTCATCGCGACGAGGAGCCTCAGCATGTGGAGACCGAAGTTGCCGAACGCATTGTAGATCAGGGCGAACGAGACCTCGGCCATCCATTCGTGGTTGATCCAGTCCTGCCCACCGCTGGTGAAGGAGTACTGGTCGACCCGAGGGATTTCCCCCTCCTCGAGAATCTCCTGTCCGAATCGGATGTGCCCCAGCAGGTCCGGATCGGTCGCGGCGCGTGCGACGATGAAGAAGCACACGCCCAGCGTGAGGAAGATGATCGAGCCGCGCCACCACCTGGCGGCGTCCAGCCGGGGCACCTTCGAGGCGCTAGTCTCGGGCATCGGTCACCCTCGGCGGATAGTGGCTGTCGAAGTTCGCTGGGTTGGTGTAGTACTCCAGCTGAACCTTCCGCCAGGCGTGCAGGAGCCTCGCGAGCTCGCTCAGTTCCGCCCCTCGAACGGGGCCGAGGTCGGTTAGCTCCCCGGGATCGACGGCCAGGTCATAGAGTTCGTATGTGAGCTTCCGGGCGTCGAAGATGAGCTTCCACTGTCCCTGGACGACGGCGTATTGCTCCTCGAGAGCCTGCCCGACCATGAACACGTTGTGCCCACCGCTTCCCGCGAGGCCGAGGACGTCGTCGCCCTGGAACGCGGGGTGTGGCGGAAGCCCCAACAGGCCGAGCACCGTCGGCGGGATGTCGACGTGCTGTGAGACCAGCTCCCGACTCGATGGCTCCACTCCCGGGCCGTGCAGCACGAGCGGTACTCGCATGACCTCGTCGTAGAGGGCGCTGCCGTGGGATGTGAAGTCGTGCTCGTAGAACGCCTGGCCCGTGTCGGCCGTCAGGACCACCAGCGTCTCGTCCATGCGCCCGCTCTCTACTAGGAACTCGACAAGCCTGGCGATCTGGGCGTCGACGTACGCCAGGCTGCTCGCGTAGAGGTCCTTCACCGCCTCGACCGAGTCCTTCGGGAACGATCCGAACTTGATGGGGAACGACACCTCGCCGGCGCCGAACGGCGCGTCGAAGTCGGCGGGGATGACGTACGGAACATGGCTGTTCTGAAGGTTCATGTAGATGACGAACGGCTTCTGATCCTCGCCGATCCACTCGATCGCCTCGCCCACGGTGAAGCGGTCGTCGATCTTCCCCGACTTCCGCGCCCCCGAAGCCCAGCCGGCGAACCCCTCGTCGCGATCGGGGACGTAGGTTTCGCCGTCGTAGGTTTCGGAGTGCAGAAAGCGATCGACCGAGCCCGTGTCCAGGTAGTGTTTCATCCCGCCCCATGACTCGTTCTGAGACGAGAAGATCCCGACCCGATACCCGAGGGCGGACAGCACGTCGTACAGGAGCACCCGCGGATACGGAGGCGACTCCGGATAGACGTGATACGTGCTCGATCGAAGCGGGAAATGAGAAGACAGGATCGCGGGATCGGCGTAGTCGGAGTGACTCGCTTGCGTGTAGTGGCGGCTGAACCGCAGACCCGATTGCGCAAGCGAGTCTACTGTCGGCATCGCGCTCCGCACCCCGCCGAACGACACCAGCTGATCGGGCCGTAGCGACTCGACGACGATCACGAGGACGTTGGTCGTGGGACGCGCGGCGGATTCCGGAAGCGCGGCGACATACTCTTCCAGGGGGATGATCGGGTTTCGCGCCGCCACGGGGACGCTGGCGCGGTAGAACGAGTCCGCGTTCGCAGCCGCGCTCGATCGCAGGTCCGAGGCGACCCGCAGTAGCGGGCCGGTCGAGTCCGCCCGGCGAGCTCGCATGAACGCGTCGACGGCCTGCCAACCGATGACGCCGGGGAGAAGAAGCGAGGAGACGATGAGGACCGCGTTGACCGCGACGACCCCCCAGCCCAGCCTCCCCTTGAGTCGTCCGTGGATCCGGCCGAGGCCGAACACGAGGATCGTGCCGAAGGCGATCGCCCCGAAAGCGATGAGGGCCGGGGTCGTCGGTTCGAAGTGGGCGGTGTGCTGCGCCATCTGAACGGGGTTCCGCCACCACAGGACGAACGTCGATCGGCTCAGGAAGTGCCCTGTGCTGCGAAAGACCGCCCATGAGGCGGCGTACGCGAGCGCGGGTACCGAGACCGCGAGGATCGCCGCGACCAGGCGCGTCCTCCACCAACGCTTCTCGGCGCCCGGCCGATCGGGCCGACCGAGCAGGACGTACACCGCCAGCGCGATCAGAATCGCCGGGTAGGAGAGCAGGAACAGCTCCAGACCGATCAGCGACGCCTTCGCGGTGAGCGGAATGGCGTCGTCCTGCCACGCCGATCCGGACGCCCCGACGTGGAGCGCGATCGCGCCGAAACACGCGGCCAGCCACGTGAGTCCGCCCATCGCGGCGAACCGGACGAACGCACCGCGTTCGCGCTGTGTGACCGCCGGTTCGTTCTCTCTCTGCATGCCCATCCGTCCCGACCAGCCTCCTCCGTCGATAAGTGCGTAAGCTAGGGCAAGTTACATACCCATGGGCACGTTGGGCGGGAACGCCGAGGCCCGGTCGTGGTCAGACCGAGCGTCGCGTGAATGCGAGTCGTCGGCCGTTGTGGTATTCCTTCTCGCGAGGGAGAATGCTCGGCAATCCCGCGCGTCTTCTCGAAGTGGCGTGGAGAGCGCAGATGGTGGGAGGCGATCTGAACCGACCGACGTTTCGGCCCGAGGCGTTTCTACTCGACCTGGATGGCGTGCTCATCGACTCGCACGCGGCCCACATCGCCGCGTATCGAGAGGCGTTCCGATCCTACGATCTCGTCTTTCCCCTGGACGCTGAGGATCTCGTACGGTCGGGCATGGCGCGAGCGGAGGTCCTCGCGGCGTCCGGGGCGCCACCCGACCGACTCGACGCGCTCTCGCGGGCGAAGGCGTCGGCGCTGGAGCAGGCCCTCGAGCGCGGCAGTCTGCGTCCGGGCGAATCCGAGCGTCGGTTTCTTCGGGTCCTGCGCGATCACGGCATGCCCTGCGCTCTGGTTTCGAACAGCCTCATGGCCACCACGTGGGTGCAGGCAACCGAACTCGACTGGGCGTTCGGTGCGGTTGTGGATGGCGGCTCGGCACCTTCTCTCAAGCCGTCACCGGCAGGCTACCTGCTCGCCGCGGAGCTCCTCGGAGCGCCGGCGACGTCTTCCGTCGTCGTCGAGGACGCCCCGATAGGTGTGAAAGCCGGCAGAGACTCCGGTGCCTTCGTGATCGGGATCGGCGACCGGGTGGGCGATGGGAGTGTGGATCTGCGGGTCGATTCGGTGAGCTCGATTCCGGTCGCCGAGTGGCTGACGGAAGGAGTCAGAACTGATCCTGGCGAATGACCTCGGCGCGGTATCGCGAGACCGATCTGTACCCGGCGACGACTTCCCGGACGGCACGAAACACCGATCCCGGGCGGATGGCCTTCGACATCCCCGCCTGTCGGCCGCGCATCATGAACGGCACCTCGCCGACCCGCAGCCCCGGGTCGCGGAGTATGGCCTTGGCGAGCAACTCCGCGACGAACGCGTGACCGCCGGATACCACATCGATTCCCTGAAAAGCACGCGCGCGGTACATCTTGAGCCCGTTCAGATAGCGATAGGGAAAGCCGTAGAGACTCGCGGTGATCCGCGTGAACGCGGAAGAAGCGATCCTCCGCCCAGCCGTGCGAATGACCGGATTGTGAAGGTAGCCAAGGATGATGTCGTACCTCTCGCGCACCTCGACGTAGTTCCTCATGGAGGCGAAGATGATTTCCCCGTCCCCCGGCATGACGCTGACCCAGGTCTCCGGGTCGAAGGTGTCGTAGAGGTTCAGGATGCTGCGCCCTACACCGAGGTTGCCTTCGTTGATGACGACCCGTGCCCCGAACCGTTCCTCCAGTCCGTGCAGCACACGAACGGTGTCGTCGGTGGACCCGTCGTCGACCAGAACAACCTGTACCTCGACGGGAAGCTCCGGGGCGAACGCGTAGATTTCCTCCACGGTCGCCTCGACGGTCTTCTCCTCGTTGAAACACGGCACGATGACTGCCAGACGGTCACCGGAAGCGTTCACCAACGACTCCTTTCGAGTGTAGGCCGGGCCAACATGGTGCAAGAACCGGGCACATGAAACGACCGTCGGCAAACGAGATAGATCGAGCCGTGGAACGCATTCTCCAGCTCCAGGGCGTCCGGGAGCGACCGCGCGGGATGCCTCCGCAGACCGGCCTCCTGTACCAGCCCGTGCCGTTCCCGGGCTTCGAGCAACTCGGAGCCGAGCGGAACTCGAGCGAGGATCGATACCGGTTCCTGCGTCGGAAGGTCGACTACCGCGATGCCCGGGTACTCGATCTCGGGTGCGCGAACGGTTTCTTCCTCTTCCGGCTGGCGCAGGACGGCGTGCTCTCGCACGGTCGCGGCCTCGATCACTTCAAAGGGAACATCGCCACAAACGCCTTGCTGGCCGACCTGCACGGGCTTTCGGACGTCCTCGAATTCGAGCATGCGTCGATCGATTCCGACGCGATCCAGCGACGACTCCAGGACGACTCGTGGGACGTCTGCCATCTGCTGTCGGTCCACCATCATCTGGTCCGAGATGTCGGGTTCGAGGAGACACGCGAGTTGATCCGTCGATTGTACGAGGGCGTGGGGACTCTGGTCCTCGAGCAGGGGAGTCTCACGCAAGCGGAATACGAGGAATGGACCGGTCGGGACGAGCCGTTCGCGACCCATGCGATCAGCAGGCTGACCAGCATGCTCGAAGCCTGCGGGATCCCGGAAGAGCGGTGCTTCATCGTCGGGATGGGCCGCTACCTGAGCGGGGCGCGGGACGATCGAGAGGGCGCCGGTCGCATCCTCGTGGGCTGCTCGCGGAGGCCTCGCACGGATACGATCCGAAGGATCCTGAGAAAGCGACACCGGAACGGAATCTACATGGAGATCGTCGAGACGGGAGATGGCGAGATCTGGAAGACTGTCGTCGCCGGCGCTTCGCTGGCTGCACGCGAGGTCCGGGGTCTCGAGACCCTCGCGGATGCGCCGGGCTTCCCTCGTCTTCTCGCGCCGCATGAGGCGGGGGCCGACCTCGGCTGTGGGCTGGTCCGGATGCGCGCGATGACGCTTCGTGAGGTCACGCCGGAGGACGCAGAGCGTTTCGGGGATGACCTGCGACGGCAGCTTCTTGAACGGGTTTTCGCTCTTGCCGAGCACCGACTGCTCCACAACGAGGTGAATTCGCTGCACCTGCTGCTCGACGTCGACCCGCCGGCCGCCGAGGGATCGGCCAAGCCGGGACGTCTGACGCTCCTGGACCTGGAAACCGCGTACTGGCTGGACGAAGCCCGGGACGGATGGAGGGCCGAAGTGTTCGAACCGAACCCTGCGCTGGGAGTCGGCGCGTACGACCGTGACCTGCACGAAAGCGACGATTGGTTCCTGGCGGATCTACTGGGCGCGGATCGGGTGCTCGGCGAGTGGGGTCTGCCGCCGATCACCGACGACGAGCGCGCCCGATATCTCGAACTGCTCGGCATGATCGATGTCTGACGAGCTGCGCGTGATCATCGGGAGTTCGGGCAGCACGGCGGCGCAGAACGTCGCCTGGGCCCTGCGCCGGGCAGCCGCCCCCTCCCTCCTGATCGGTGTGGACGCCGCGGTGCCGAACGGGTCCGCGGGGCTCTTCGATCTCGATGTCCCGGTTCCGTGGGCCGACGAGCCTGACTACATCGACGCGATCAAGGAGATCGCACGGCGAGAGGGAGCCTCCGCCTTCCTTCCGGTGATGGAGCCGGAGCTTCTCGCCGCCTCCGCACATGTGGATGCATTCGCGGCCGTGGGGCTCGACGCCGTCGTCTCCCCGGAGGAGGCGATCTCGGTCTGCCGCTCGAAACGCGCACTCACCGCCCGATTCGAGCGCCTCGGCGTCCCCTGCCCACGAGTCCTGCGCCCGGATCAGGTCGGAGACCGGGCGTTCGCCAGACCGGACTGCGGGTCTGGCAGTCGCGGGGCGCGAGTCCTCGCCGTCGAGGACCTCGGGACGGCGCTGGCCAAGGAGCCCGACCTGGTGCTGAGCGAGGTGGTGGAGGGACCCGAGTTCAGCATCGACGGATACGCGACGGACGGACGGCTCATCCACGCGATTGCCCGGCGTCGCGACGAAGTACGTGGTGGCCTGGCCGTCCGATCGGAGGTGGTGGCGCTCGACGAGACGGTGCGGGCGCTCGTCGAGGCGCTCTGCGACGACCTGCGACTCGACGGTTTCTTCAACGCCCAGTACCTCGAGGATCCCGAGGGAGTTACCCGGTTCTTCGACCTCAACCCACGCCCGGCCGGCGCCATGGCGTTGTCGTTCGCAGCGGGCCTGGACGCCCCGCGATATCTGAACGCGCGGCTCAGTGGGGCGCAGCTGGAACCGGGCGGAACGGCGACCATCGGACTGCGGCTGTTCCGGCGTTGGGAGAACGTTCTGATCGAGCCGGCCGAAGGAGCGGCGGTCGACCGGTGAGTCCCGGCCACCTCGTCGGATTCGATCTCGATGACACGCTCTACCCGGAACGCGCGTACGCGCGCAGCGGGCTCCTGCACGTCGGACGACAGCTCGCGACCCGGTACGGAATCCCCACGATCCCCGACCGACTGATCGAGGAACTCCAGGCCGGACGGCGCGGCGACATTTTCGACGCGGTCCTGACGGAGTGTGGATTGCCTCCCGACCTCGTACCGGGCCTGGTGGAGCAGTATCGATCGCATGCGCCGGACATTGCCCTCTACCCGGACGTGTCGCCGGTGCTCGACGCGCTTTCTTCTCGCGCGCACCTGGTGCTCATCACCGACGGGCCGCTGGTCTGCCAGGAACGGAAGATCGCCGCGCTCGGGCTGGCCGATCGCTTCGACCTCATCCTCTGCACCGACCGATGGGGCCCGCCCTACTGGAAGCCGCACCCACGGGCTTTCACCCTCGCCGCCGAGCACTTCGAGGTCGCTGGGCGCGGGGCCGCATACGTGGCGAACGACCCGCGAAAGGACTTCCGCGCACCACGTGAGTTGGGTTGGCGCACGATTCGAGTCGATCGTTCGGATGCGCTGAACCCGGTCTCCGCCGGCGAATCGATCGTCGATGCCGACGTCTCGTTCCCCGATCTACTGGGCGTGACCGCGCATCTCCTGGGGGAGGTGGCGAATCGAGACGGCGCGGAGGCTCCGGAAGGCTAGAGCTCCGTCCACTCCACGGGTCCGAACGGCCGAGTCTTCATCAGCTCGACGTTCCGGTATACGTCGCTCTCGGGGTCCGGCACGCGGCCGGTGGCGTATGCGTCCCTGAGCTGCGTGCACGCGTACTGAAGCTCCCGTCGCGGGCTGAAGCCCAACTCCCTGCGAGCCAGGTCCGCCGACAGACTGTAGGACCGGTGATCGTCTGTCTCGACGATTCCGATCTTCACGTCCGGCCCGATCTCCGCCCTCACCATCTCGGCCAGGCCCATCACGGAGCTGTTCTCCCGCGAGATGTTGAAGGCCCTGCCCCTCACGACGTCCGCGTCCAGGGAGAGAGCGTGTACGTAGAAGTCCGCGATGTCCTCGACGTGGATATTCGGGCGCATCTGGTCCCCGCCGAACACCCGGATCGCCCCGCGGGTGAGCGCGAAGTGCGTCAGAATGTTGATGGTCAAATCCAGACGCAGACGTGGCGAGAGCCCGCACACCGTCGCGGACCGGACCGAGACCCCACAGAAGGACTCATCAACGAGTCCGTTCAGTATCCCCTCGCACTCGGCCTTGTACCGCGCGTAGAGGGTGATCGGGTCGAGCGAGTGCTCCTCCGTCACGTTCGGCGTGTCCTTGATTCCATAGACGCTGGCCGAGGAAGCAAATAGAAACCGGCCCACGCCGTGCGCATGGCTGGCCTCCATGAGATGCCGACTGGCGACAAGGTTGACGCTCCTGGTGAGGTCCGGGTCGAGTTCGGAGCTCGGATCGTTCGAGATCGCCGCGAGGTGAACGACGGCGTCGAACCGGCCGTCCCGGAGCAGATCGGCGACACGACCCTCATCCCGGATATCTCCCATGATTCGGTACAGACCCGTGGCCGGTGGCAACCGATCCGCCCCATAGTAGAACAGATCGAGCCCGGTGACCGTGTGGCCCTCCGCCAGCAGCTTCGGGACGAGCACGGTGCCGATGTATCCGCCGGCTCCGGTCACCAGAATCCGCATTGCCAGTCCCCTAGAAGAAGTGAAGAAACAGAGTCGTACGCGATCCGCGAGCGGGAAGCGGCTCGGGTACCACCATCACGAATCGCCCCGCCTCGGAGGCCTGCAGCTCGACCCTGCCGCGGTCCACGCTTCCGCCGCCGAATGCGCGTCCGTCGAGGAGGACATCACCCGGCGTGCCGTCGGACCTCTCGAACCGATACACGGCGCTCCTGAGCACCTCGAACTCGCGCGTTTCCCCCGGGGCCAGATCCGTGCCATGGATGAGGATGTTGCCGGCGTGCGGGACATAGTGCTCCCGGATAAACGCCTCGACCTCGGCCGCCCGAGGCTCCAGTGGCGCCAGCTCACGGAACCAGTCGAGGCGGTAATTGTCGATCACGACCCCCACCTCGTTCCGCCGAAGCGACTCCGGTATGGACGGCAGCTGATCGGCGAGGTACCGGGAGACCAGCGGCCGCGGCAGGCTGAACACGCGATAGCCATCGGGTCTGAAATAGAGCCCCACGAGATCGAAGACGGCGTCGTCCTCGTCGGTGATGCGTTGGACTTCGAGCAACGTCTCGATCTGAACCGCCTGGTCGGGGATCGCTTTCCTCACCAGCCGCGGCACGCTCAGCAAACCGAACACGGCGACCAGGACGACGGCGGCGAAGGCGCCGACCCGCTCCGGCAGCCCTCGATCCATGACCTCGGAGACGGCCCTTCCGCCGAGGATCGCGAGTACGGGGATCACGGTGACGTGTAGATACGGATAAGGGAACGGGTTGAACCATAGAGAGCCCAGGAGGATCCAACCAAGCGCGACCGGAAACAGCAGCGACCGGTTTGCCCGGGCGCCGATGGCCCCGGATACGAGCCCCCAGGACGCGACTGCCAGGAAGAGCGGGTTCCGCATCCCTTCGCGAAACAGGTACATCGCGGGGCCGAAGGGCTGCCGCCAGCTTTCGACGCGCGCGACGGACGCCGCGGACGCCCGGACCGTGGTGGCGATGAAGTCATCGAGTGCGCCGGCGGCCCCGAGGACGGCGGCGCCGATCGCGATGGGAAGCGCCCAACCGAGCATCGGGAGCACCACGAGACCCGGCCTTCGTTCGCGTACGGAGTGCGTCAGCCACAAGAGGCCGAACGCGACGCAGGCGAACGCCGCTTTCTGCGAGAACAGACAGGCGACCCCGAGAAGGACTCCCTGCGCCGCGAACCTGCGGACACGGGGCCGGCCCGACAGCTCGAGGGCGAGTGCGGCGGTCACGCACAGGGACAACGGGCCGTCGGGCCGCACCTCCACCGCGCGCTCGATCATCGTCGAGTGGAGTCCGGTCATGCCTGCCGCGAGCAGGCCACCCGTCCGACCGCCCAGTTTCACTCCGCAGTACCCGATGAGCGCGAGATGACCGAAGAGGATCAACAGCATCACGAGTCGCGAACGCCTGAAGCTCCCTTCGGGATCCGCGCTCGACACGACGGGCTGCAGGACGGCCCAGAGAGCCGGGGGGTGGCCGTCCCAGAAATCGGCGTAGGGGACTCGCCCCTCATCGATCTCGTAGGCGATGTGGACATGTTGGACCTCGTCCACCTGGTACCTCTTGTTCCACGCCACCCCGGTCGCGAGGGCCGCGACCAGCAGTCCGACGACGACCAGGGCCCCGAGCCGTGCTGACGAGGAGCCTGTCATCCCGACCCTCGATCGGGACGCGCTCGAAACTCGGCGGCGAGCACGGCCGCTCCGAGCAACGCGGGCGGCACGATGGCGAGGAAATGCCCGACCGTCGCCACGGAGGCGGCGGCGCTTCGGTCGGCACCCAGAAGCACGAAGGCGCTGATCGCGAAGAAGTGGTACGTCCCGATGAACCCGGGCGCGGACGGGAGGGCAGCGCCGAACGCGATGAAGACGAGGACCACCATCGGCGCGTACCACGGCAATGAGAGGCCGAACGCCCACACCCAGACCGAGATCGCGAGCGCCTGGCATCCCCAATATGCGGCCGTCGCCACCGCCACCGCGGCCAACCCGTTCCCGCGTCGCAGCGCCGCCAGCCCGTTTGCGAACCGGCGCACCTTGTCCGACAGGAACGTCGACCGGGCGAAGAGGCTCGTCACCCGCTCCGGCGACCGGCTGACCCAGACGAGGACGGCCATCCCGATGGCGATCAGGGCACCGACGGCGTAAACGACGGTTCCGACCGGGACCTCCGCGACACCGCTGAGGACCACACAAACGAGCAGCAGGAGCAGACACAGACTGTCCATCATCCGCTCGACGACGAGGACGGCGATGGCGGAGGTCGGGGGCACGTTGCCGTCCGACTCCCGCGCCAGATAGGCCACGCGCATCACTTCACCGGCCCGAAACGGGAGCGCCGCGTTCCCGAAGTAGCCGACGAGCAGGCTCTTGAGCACCTGCCAGAACGTGTACGGGTGAAGCTTCCGGAGGATGACCACCGATCGGACGGCAGCCGCTGTCAGAGCCGCCGCCTTCGTGACCAGGACCAGCGAGAGGATCGCGATCGATGCTTCGGCGGCGTGTCGACGGATCTCGGAGAAATCCGTGTCTCGGAAGGCCAGCCACAGGAGGGCGGTCGAGACGCCCACTCCCATCAGCACCATGACCGTGCGCCGGGCGCGTGATCCACCCCTCGTGGGAGCCGTCATCGATCGGGAAGCCGCGCGATCAGTCGGTGAGCTCGGGTCGGGCAGCCAGATAGTCTTGGACGTCCAGCAGGCTGACCGGTCCGTTCCCGACGCGTCGCACGTGGATCGCCGACAGACAGCTCGCCAGATAGACCGCACGCTGGATCGACGCACCCGCAAGATCTGCGAGAACCGTCGCCGCGTGGAAGACGTCGCCGGCTCCAACGGGATCCCTGGCCACCCGCGAGAGGGCCGGAAGGTAGTCGGCGATCAGACGCGTGCCCGAGCCCGGCGGACGCGAGAACGTCAACGCACCCTTCTTCCCCAGCGTGAGCACCAGCTGGTCGCCGCCGGTCTCTTCGTAATACCTCGACGCGAGGTTCGAGAGCCCCGCCTCGTGATCGTTGAATGCGCTACGCAGCTCGTCTTCCGTGGGCGTGCCGATTCTCTGTCCCTTGAACCGGAGAATGTCCGCGTGCCGGGTGTTACTCACGTCCACGTAGTACGGTCGCTCGTGCCGCGTGGTCAGTCGCTCCAGGGCCGCGACCAACTCGGCCTGATACAACCCGTAGCCGAAATCGATCACGGTCAGTGCCTCGTGTTCCGGCAGGAGGTCGTCCAGCGCCGCGACAAGCTTCCGGTTCGCGATCGACGAGAGGGGAGACGGCCACCCACGGTTCACTTTGAAGACCTTGTGCTCGTCGACCAGAAACCGCGTCTTCTTGAATACCGGGCGATCGTCGACCGAAACGACCGCGTGCTCGACTCCCAGCCCATCGAGCTTGGCCAGAAACCGGTCGGCCCGGCTTCCCGGCCCGAGCACGGTCAGAAACGTGGGCTTCGCGCCGAGCGCCGCCATCTGCGCGGCGACGAGCGCGCCGGCGCCCACATATGCCTCCTCCGACAGAGGCGCCACGTTGAGCACGGGGCCCTCGGCCGCCACCCCGAGCGCATCGCAGTGGACGTAGTGGTCGAATATCGGGTCGCCCAGCACGAGGACCTTCCGACCGGCCATGGCGGCCAGCGTCTCTTCCAGATCGTCCGCCGACAGCTCGTTCTTCGCGCAGTAGGCGGAGATGCGCTCCTGTTCGAAGTCGAAGCGCTCTCGGAACTCGTTGATGATGTACGTGGACGAGTAGACGACGTCGCCCGAGCTGTAGATCACCTTGCCGCCATACCCCTCGACCAGCGCCTTCTCCTCCAGGAAATGAGGATGGAGGTTGGTCTCGTACTCCTTCCCCTTCACGAAGATGTCCGGTTGGAGCGCCTCGAGGACGGGCTGGGCGCTCTCCGATTCGTCGACGCAGACGAAGTCCACGCATGCGAGCGCTGCCACGTTCTCGGCCCGGAGCCCCTCGTGGATGTACGGTCGGTCGAACCCCTTCTCGATCGAGCGATCCGCGGTGATCGTCACGATCAGCGCATCTCCCTGCGCTCGCGCGAAGGAGAGGTGCCGGATATGGCCGGGGTGGACGATGTCGAAACAACCGTGGCACTGGACCACGGTCTTCCCGGCCGCCGCCAGCTCGGCACGGAGGGTTTTCAGCTCTTCTAGGGTCACGATCTTGTTCACGACCCGACCTCCGCGAGGGCCTCGTCGAGGACGTAGATCACCCGGTCTCGCCCCTCCTCCGTCAACTCGGGGCTCACCGGAAGGCTGATCATCGTCGAGACCACGCGTTCGGTCACGGGCAACGGTCCGTGAGAGACGTCCAGGAAGGCCTCCTGCTGGTGGATGGCGAGGGGGTAATGGATCTTCGCGTCGACTCCCCGGTCGACGAGACCCGCGAGGAGGGCGTCCCTCTCCGGGTGACGGATGACAAACGATGAACCGCTGGTCTCCGGAGGCAGAATCACCCGCCCCGCCAGCGCGCTCCGATACGCGTCGACGTGCCCGCGACGGGCCAGTAACCACTCGTCGAGGTGCCGGAGCTTCACTCTCAGGACGGCCGCCTGCAACGCATCGAGCCGTGTGTTCCCCGCCACGATCTCGCAGTGGTCACGGTCCCTGAGACCGATGTTTCTCATCTTCCTGAGGCGGTCGGCTCGCTCGGCGTCTCCGACCGTGATGAACCCGGCGTCGCCGCAGGCCCCGAGCACCTTCAACGGGTGGAGCGAAAACGCACCGATGCCCCACGTGCCGGCGGAGCGCCCGTCCCGACTGGCGCCGAGCGCCTGGGCGGCGTCCTCGATGACCGGTAGACGCCGTCCCTCCGCGAACGCCAGGATGTCGTCCATCGCGCAGATCGAGCCGTTCAGATGGACAGGCATGACCGCCGCCGTGCGGGGGGTCACGGCCTCGGCCAGCAGACCGGGATCCATCAACATGGTCGCCTCATCCACGTCGACGAACACCGGACGGGCGCCGACCAGACGGATCGCGGTCGCGGTGGCGACGAACGAGTGGGAGACGGTGAGCACTTCGTCCCCGCGATCGACGCCGGCGAGACGCAACGCGAGCACGAGCGCATCGGTCCCCGAATTGACCCCGACGACGTGATCGGCTCCGACGCGGGTGGCCAGCTCCGACTCGAGCGCGGCGACCTCTGGGCCGAGGATGAACTGTCCGTGGTCGAGAACACGACGCACGGATGCCAGGATCTCGTCCTGCAGAGCCCGGTGTTGCGCCGCGAGATCCACGTACGGCACGCGCATCGCGATGTCTCTCACCTACCGTTTCCCGGTTTCGGACCGAACTGTGGGGCCGGAGACCTCCTTTCGGACTCCGCCATCCCGTCGGGGGCCGGAAGCATGCAAGACGTTTGCCGCCATACATCTGCGCCGTCTCGCCGACCTGCAGTCAAGGTGGTCGAGGCGGACGTTTGCCGCGACCTGGGCGCACGGGCCCTTCTTGCCGGGGCGCTATCCCCCGCGCGCGATGAGGACGGCCGCCCACACCACGAGCAGCCCGAGCAGCGCGTTCACTCTCGCCAGGTAGGAAGCGCGCCTTCGAAAGACGATGCTCTCCGCGGAGCCCGGAAGGAGGGACGTGGCACGTGGACCCAGGAAGAAGTCATGCACTGCGCTGATCAACAGCATGGCGAGAACGGCGCCCAGCTTGCCTCCGAGCGTCCGGCCGTAGGGCGTCGCCCAGAAGCTCGCGTCAAGAAGAGAGGCCGCGTTGAGGACACCGGCAAACTGGAGGTTGAGGACTCCGGTGACGAGCAGAATCCCGATGCATGTCCACCCGACCCAGCGGAAGCGTTCCCCGATCTCGCGGAACAGCCGGGACCGGAGCTCAGGCGACTCCAGGTCGCGGAGTATCGGTGCGACGATGGCGAGGAAGAGCATGCCACCCAGCCACACGAAGGCGGCCAACACGTGAACCGTGACGTTCAGGATGTAGAGTGAGCGCACGGATCAGAGCCGGCCGACTCGATCTCGCAGCGAGCCCGACTCGCCGGTCGAGACGAAGGCGATTCGCCCCTCGCGATCGATGCCGTACACGAGAGGCGAATGGATGATGTCGCCGGTCCGCTCGTCTCTCGTCCGGGCGACGCCCCAGGCGTCGAGCATCGCGTTGACCTGACCGACCGTTCCCCCCGCGGCGAGGTCGTCGTCGCCGAGCTCCCAGACGGTCGCCAGGTGATCGAGACGCGCTGGCGTGTCACGCCACGGATCCAGAGTCACGACCACGAGCACGGGGCGATCGGACTCTGCCATTCCCGCTCGAACCGCGTTCGCGTTCTTCACCACGACGGGGCAGACGGTCTCGCAGTGACCGAAGGCGAAGGTGAGGAGTACGGGTCGGCCCCGCAGGCGAGCCATCGACACCCGGCCTCCGTCCTGGTCGATCAGGTCGATGTCCGCCGGCACCGGCTCGTGACGCTGCTCGGCGGCCGGGTGGGCGGCGTCGGGGACGATTCGGACCACTGCCGCCGCCCGTGCGTTGGCGACTCGCACGCCGGCCGCCAGAAGGCCACCCATGACGATGGTGAGCCCCGTGACGAGGGCGAGGCGACCGGGCGCTCGCCCCGACAGTCCCCGCAGCGTCGACCCGATCGCTTTCGGCCAGCCCACCAGCAGGACTCCGAGCATCCCGATCGGTTGCCCGATCAACAGCAACCAGCCCGATGCGTCCGGCAGGCCCGTCCCCGTGGTGTTGAAGCAGACGGCCCGCGCGCGCGTGAGCCAGTCCGGCGCCTCGCCGGGGAGCGGCCATAGCGCCAGCGCCCACCAGCCGATGGTGATCGCCAGCCACGAGACCAGAGCCGCGAGGGCCCACGGCTCGATCGCCGTGGGCCCTCGGTTTGGTTCTTTCACGCCCGACCCCTCCGGATCAACCGACCTTCCAGGCGAACGACAGCAGCTTCCAGTTCGCGAAGTAGTAGGTAATGAAGGCCGCCAGGAAGATGAACACCAGTACCATCGTTCCCGGCACTGGACCGATCTTCCATGGAGACTCGGGTTCTTCTTCGGTCTTGGGGATCTGCGCCCAGGGCTGCGACAGGAGACCCTGCGGGATCGAGTCGGCGAACTCCGCCTCTCGACCCGCCGGAAGCGGCTTGCCGAAGAAGACCGAAACGACGGTCACGAGGATGTAGATCCCGCCGCCAAGCGCCGCGATCAGTCCGCCGATCGCCGTGATCGCGAGGAGCAGGTCGACGGCCGGGCTGTACTCCACCGTGTAGGCTGCACCCTGGAACGTGACGTCCCAGTGACGGCGCGGGACGCCGAACGTGCCGGCGAACGTCATCGCCATGGAGAAGACGAGCATGCCGCCCGCGAACAGATAGGGCTGGATCTTCGCCAGCTTGAAGAACGCGATCCGCTTCCTGAAGATCAGCGGGATCACGTAGTACGTGACGCCCATGAACGCCATCGCCGTGCCCGACACGACTGTGGCGTGGAAGTGCCCCGGGATCCGAAGCGTGTTGTGGGCGATGATGTTGATCTGCTCCGTGCCGAATGTCACGCCGGTGATACCGCCGACGAACCCGAACACGGTCACCGAGAAGACCAGAGCGCTGAACCCGGGATCACCCCAGGGCGCCTTTCGCAGCCACCCGAACAGCCCCTGTGTGAACCCCCTGAGCCGCATGCCCATTTCCATGCCGGCGGGCACGGTGAACCCGTGAACCATGCTGGCCAGTACGGCCATATACATGAAGTAGCTAGTGTTCCAGATCTTCCAGGCGGGACCGAATCCCGGATCGACGAGCAGGTGGTGAGCCGACGCCATGGAAATGAAGCCGATGTAGAGCACGAAGGCGGTGCGGCTGACCTTCTCGTTGAGCACGACCGCTCCGACCGTCAGCCCTCCGAGCATGTACCAGACGGCGACCATGGCGGCGACGTTGATCTGCTGGGACGAGTGACCCAGTCCCCACCAGACGAGACGATAGATCTGGGGGTCGACGTTCATCACGCCGATCGACCACAGGAACGTCGGGATGTAGATCGCGGCACCGTGGACCAGCGTGATGATGGCGATGATTGCAGCGGTGATCCCGCCGTATGTGACGAGCGGGACCGAGCCCTCGTAGGTCTTCTCGCGCTTCGCGACCACGAGGGTGGCCATGAAGACGGCCGTCGTGATCAGCGCTCCCACCGCAAAGAGGATTACGCCGAGATAGAACGGCGGCTCCGCGCGCAGCGGCACGTACGACGTGAAGAGCACGTCCGCCTGCCCGGTCCACATCATCCACTCGACCATGAGCATCCCGACCACCATGAGCCCGAACCCGGCCCAGGTCGTCTTCACCGCCGGCACCCTGCAGTTCAGCAGCACCGGCCCGGCGAATATCAGGATCGCCATCTCGAAGAAGATGATGAAGAAGATCAGCATGTTCATCCCGTGGACGGTCAGGATCCGGTAGAACCAGACCGCGTCCAGCAGGTGAACGGCTTGCCAGCGGGTGAGGAGCACGAGGATCGCCGCGATCCCGCCGATCAACAGAGAGACGGTCGCCACGACCGCGTGCGCCCTGATCAGTCGATCTGCCTGCGTATGCACCTTGAGCCCGGTGGTCGGGCAGATCCGGTGCGCCCAGCGGCCCACGACTCCGCCGTCGCCCGTCATTGTGCACCTCCTTCACTCCCCGGGGCGGGTAGGCCGGTGTCCTCCACGAAGATCCGGCCGATCATCAGGTGGTGCCCGATACCGCAGAATTCGTTGCAGACGATTCGGAATTCGCCTTCCTGGGTCGGCGTGACGCGAAGTCCGTAATCGTAGCCCGGGACCACCTGGAAGTTGACGTTGAACGGGTAGAGGTTGAACCCGTGGTTCACGTCGAACGAGGACAGATGAAGCGTGTACTGCGCGTTCTTCTCGAGGAAGAGGACGGGAGTCCAGGCCCACATCCGGCCCATCATGTAGACGTCGCTCCCTGGGGGCGGCTGGACCACCGGGATGCCGTTCTCCAGCACCTGGGAACCGTTTGCGTCCGTCACGCCGTATTCGGCGACGAACTCATTCACCCGGTCCTGAAAGGCCACGGGCTCGACGCGAGCGCGAATGCCGGAGGGGTTCTGCCCGCCGCGTAAATGCCAGAGCGGCATCATCGCGAAGAGTACCATGCACCATGCGAATGCGATCGCGACCCAGATCTTCTCCGATTTGTGAGCCGGCTTCCACCACACGCCCTGAGCCGACTCGAAGCCAGTGTGATGCATCTCGAATCTCCTGATCAGGGAAGTGTCGCGGTCGGAAGCGTCTGGATTTCCCAGAGGCCCCAGAGCGTGAAGAAGACCAACATCACGGCCATTCCGAACGCCAACAGCAAGAACGGACGATCGAACAGCCGTTGACCGAGCGGAACCTCGGTCGGATCGTGTTCGTCAGCCATATTCGCTTCCTTTCCTGTCGGGCCCCGGAGTCAGTTGCCGGCCGGCAGCGCCGCGCCGCCCCTGACCAGAAGGTCCAATGTCGTTTCCTCGAAGAACGAGGTGACCCTTTGACGGACTCCGCCCCACCGTTCGTGCGCCGCACACGGGTCTTCGTCGCTGCACGCCTCGCGACCCAGCAGGCATGCTCGCTCGGAGCTCACGAGGGCCGGGTCGAACTCTCCGACTACCTCGACCAGCCGGATCTGATCGGGCGGACGAACGAGCTGGAACCCGCCGTGAGGCCCACGAGTCGAAGCGCACACGCCGGCCTTCACTAGCGAGTGCAGGATCTTCGACAGGTAGTTCCGGGGCACCCGGAGGTCGGCGGCGATGTCGTCCACCCGGATCGGACCCTCGGGGTGCAGCTCGGCAAGACGGACCGCGGCGCGCAAGGCGTACTCGGCAGTCTGTGAGAGCATCGTCCTCCACCCCGCTGGTGGCGGCTCGGGAGCCGCCCTCCGACATTTCTTGTGTTTCTCATGTCTATATGATAAATACGTCCGACGCAAGGGGGAATACCGGGTGATCGGCATGATGAGAACGTCCGCTCTCGGGCTGCTTCGTCGGCTCGATCGAGCGTGCAACCGACTCTACGGGTGGAAGTACAACCCGATGTATCAGACGGGGACCATCGCCGTCCTGATGCTCGTCATCCTGCTCATCACGGGCGTCTACCTCCTTCTCTTCTACCGGATCGGCTCGCCGTGGGAGTCGGTGGCCACGATGACGGGTCAGGTCTGGGGCGGGCGGTGGATCCGTACCCTCCACCGGTACGCCTCCGACGCCGCCATTGTCGCGATCGCCGTTCACGCGTTGAGGATGTTCGCACAGGGGCGCAGCTGGGGTCCTCGGACGCTGGCGTGGGTCAGCGGAGTCGTGCTCACGGGCGTGTTCTTCCTGTGTGGCTGGACCGGTTACATCATGATCTGGGACACCCAGGGACAGGCGCTGGCGATCGAGGGCGCGCGGCTGCTCGACCAACTGCCGATCTTCGCGGAGCCGATCGGCCGCACGTTCGCGACGGCGGACACGCTGCCGGGCGCGTTCTTCTTCATGAACCTGTTCCTGCACATCGTGCTGCCGATCGGGGTCGGCGTGATCCTCTGGCTGCACGTATCTCGCATCGCTCGTCCGGCCCTGATGCCGCCGCGTGCCCTCACGTGGACGGCGACGGGGTTGCTGGTCGCGTTCTCCGTCTTCTGGCCGATCGGGATGACCGAGCAGGCGAGCGCCACCCGGCTCCCGGGCACGATGCCGCTCGATCTGTTCTACAGCTTCTGGATTCCGGTGAGCCGCGCGCTGCCGGTGTGGGCGGGGTGGGTGATCGTCGGTCTGACGTCGGTGACGCTCCTGGCCGTCCCCGCCTGGACGCGTCCGGCCGATGAACGACGTCCGCCCGCGTCGTCCGTCAACGAGCGGCACTGCACGGAATGTTACCAGTGCTCGATCGACTGCCCGTACGAGGCGATCGCGATGGTTCCGCGCGAGGACGGACGGTTCGATTTCGTCGCCCGCGTCGACCCGAAGCTGTGCGTCAGTTGCGGGATCTGCGCCGGGTCGTGCAAGCCGATGGGTGTAGGTCCGCCGGGGCGGACGGGACGGGATCAGCTCGCCGAGGCGAGGGCGTTCCTTCGCGATCAACGCCCCGGAGCCGAATCCGTCATCGTCCTCGCGTGCTCGCAGTCCGCCGACTGGCTCCTCGCCCGCCATGCCGTCGATAGCGACGCGCAGCTGTTCACCTATCCGGTGTCGTGCGCCGGGAGCCTCCACAGCTCGACCGTCGAGCTCATGGTCCGTGCCGGGGTAGGGGGGGTCCTCATCGCGACATGTCCGCCCCGCGACTGCTGGAATCGCGAAGGCGTCACCTGGCTCGATGCCCGAGTCAATCACGGACGCGAGGCCGAGTTGCTGAAACGAGTCGATCGACAACGGGTACGCGTCGTGAACGCGGCCGAAGGCGGCGCGACGGGGCTCGTCGCCTCGATTCGCGCCTTCGTGTCCGAGATCGAGGGGCGTGCACCCGCCGTGGCCGAACGCGACATCATCATCGACGAGGAGTGCGAGCCGGTGCCCGAGACCGAGCGGCCCGAGACGATCGGAACGGGACCGTGAACCGCCCTTCCCTGCTCGGTCTCGGCCTCGCCGTGGTCGGGACGGCGGCGATCGCCGGGCTGTCGCGATTGCCGTACGACGCGACGCCATCCGGCCAGGCGCTCCTGCGTCTGTCGTGGCGCTATCAACCGGATGGCTCGTCGGGGTGTCGCCGTCCGACAGAGGAGGAGCTCGCCGAGCTCCCGCCACACATGAGGAACCCGAACGCGTGCATCTCGGCGCCGGTGCCCTATCACCTGACGGTCGTCATCGATGGCGAGACGATCGTGGATGAACGGATTCTGGCCGGGGGCGCGCGTCAGGATCGGCCGGTATTCGTGTTCCGGGAGTTCGACGTCGCTGCCGGCGAGCACGAGATCGAAATCAGGTTCGAGGCGCGCCCGGAGGAACCCGACGGCACGGAGCCCCTGTCGCTATCTTGGGCCGAACCGGTCATGGTCCGGCCGCGGGAGATCGCCCTGATCGGCTACGACCGCGAGACGGGCAGGCTCTTTCGACATGTGGGGGGGCAGGGGCCCTGAGCCCCGGCCCGGATCCACTTCGAGCGATGAGGCGAGGCTTGAACGAGAACGACGTCCGCGCGGCGATCCACGCCGCGCCGAAGACCGAGTTGCATGTCCATCTCGATGGGTCGCCGAGAGCCGCCACCATCGTCGAACTGGCGAACCAGTACGACGTCGAGCTCCCCACGCACGACGTCGACGCGCTGGGCGACTATCTCCTCGTCCGCGACGCCGGGAATCTCGAGGACTACCTGGCCCGGTTTGGCGTGACGCTCTCCGTGATGCAACGACCCGCCGCACTGGAGAGAATCGCGTACGAGCTCTGCGAGGACGCGGCATCGGAGAACATCCGATACATGGAGATCCGCTACTCGCCGATCCTCCATACCGAAGCGGGACTCCCTCTCCCCGAGACGGTCGACGCGCCGCTTCGCGGGATGAAACGAGCCCAGGAGGAATTTGGCATCCGTTCGAATCTGATCGTCTGCGGGATCCGGAACATGGATCCGGACGTCTCGCGCGACCTCGCCGACCTGACGATCGCCTACAAGGACCGTGGGGTCGTCGCGTTCGACCTGGCCGGCGCCGAATACAACTACCCGGCGAAGAAGCACAAGAACGCCTTCTACCGGGTCCGAAACGCCAACATCGGCGCCACGATTCACGCCGGGGAAGCATACGGACCCGAATCGATCCACCAGGCGATCCACTACTGCGGGGCACAGCGGATCGGACACGGGACGCGTCTGTTCGAGGACGAGGACCTCATGACCTACGTGAACGACTTCCGTATTCCCCTGGAGATCTGTCTCACGAGCAACGTCCAGACCCGGGCGGTCTCCGATTTCGAGAGCCACCCGGTGCGCGAATACTTCGACCGTGGCCTGGTCGTGAGCCTGCACACGGACAATCGGCTCATGAGCGGCACGACCGTGACGGAGGAGTATGTCCGCGCGTGGAAACACCTCGGCTTCACGCTCGTAGAGATTGCCGAGATGATCCGCCACGGGTTTCGAAGCGCCTTCCTGCATCAGGAGGAAAAGCAGGCGCTTCTGGCCGACGTGGAGCCAGGTCTCGCGCGACTCGCCCAGGCTTCGTGACATGGCCCGTCGGAGGGAGGCCGACGGGACGCGCAGGTCGGCCTCGTAGCCGGGACCGCGAAGAACGGAGGAGGCCCTTGGCGAGCCCGTTGTTGCAGACCCGTGTAGCTCCTAGGATAGAGTTGCACCCTCGTTCAGGATCACCGGTGAGTCGCACGGCAGTGCTCGTCCGGCCCCTTTTTCGCGCGAGTGGCTCTGTGACCACCTTCGTCAGTTCGGATAGGAGGTGTGATATGCGAAGTCCCTTTACGAAGCGTCTTCTTCCCTTCGCGTTCTTCTTCGCCATGGCGATTGCCCTCGCGCCCGCTCTTAGCGCGCAGGTCGTAACGTCGGAGATCCGTGGAACAGTGACCGACCAGGACGGGCGTCCGCTGAGCGGCGCTCAGGTGTCGGTCACAGACCTGCGCACCAACATCACCACAGGCAGCCTGAGCGGGAACAACGGCCGCTACTTCGTCTCTCAGCTTCAGCCGGGCGGGCCCTACACGGTCACCGCCCAGTTGATCGGATACCGGACGACCAGCCAGGCGGACGTCCAGGTCACGCTGTCGGCGGCGGAGACCGTCAACTTCGTGCTGCAGGAAACCGCCGTGCAGGTGGAAGAGCTCACAGTTTCCGTCGAGAGCAATCCAGTCTTCAGTCAGAGCAAGACCGGAGTGTCGACGACGGTCGGCACGAACGAGATCGAGTCTTTTCCGACGATCAATCGTCAGCTACTCGATATCGCACTTCTTTCCCCCTACGCCAACACCTTCGAGGACGCCCCCTCCATCGCCGGAAAGGCGAACCGGCTCAACAACATCCAGATCGACGGCGCCGTGAACAACGACGTCTTCGGCGTTGGCGAGACGGGAACACCCGGGGGCCAGGGGAACGCGAAGCCGATCACGCTGGAGGCGATCGAGGAGTTCCAGGTCCTCGTCGCGCCGTTCGACGTCCGCCAGTCGAACTTCAGCGGGGGGCTGATCAACGCGGTAACCAAGGCGGGCACGAACCAGTGGGAGTTCTCGGGGTTCGGGCTGTTCACGAACGAGTCGTTCGTGAGCGACCTCGACGGCGACGAGTTCGGGGAGTTCAGCGACACGCAGCTCGGAGGCACGCTCGGCGGCCCGCTGGTACGGGAGAAGCTGTTCTTCTTCGGCGCCTTCGAATTCCAGGCGTTCGACAATCCCCGCCTGGGCTTCGAGCCGGGCGTGGGGAACGATTTCAGCGACGGTCTCGGAATCGATCCGCAGGACGCGGTCGATATCCAGGACATCTTCCGGAACGTGTATGGAGTCGATCCCGGCACCACGGCCGCGTTCCAGGTAGAGAACCCGCGGACGAACATCTTCGGGCGCCTCGACTGGCAGATCGCCGAGCGCCACAAGCTCGTGCTGCGGCACAACTACTCGCGCGCCCGGAACAGCCTCTCGTGCAATCGGGGCGGCTTCGGGGAGTATTGCTACACGTCGAACATCTCACCGTTCGTCAGCAACACGAACTCGACGGTCGGGCAGCTGTTCTCCAGGTTCGGCGACCGCTGGGAGAACGAGCTCCTGCTCAACCTGAGCTTCATCAACGACGAGCGTGATCCGTCGGTGGCCTTCGGGCAGGTCACGACCGAAGCCAGCTTCGACTTCCTGGTCGGGGCGGAGCGCTTCTCGCAGGCCAACTCGCTCGATCAGACGATCTTCCAGCTGACCAACAACCTGACCGGGCGTTTCGGGGATCACCGGGTCACATTCGGCACGTCCAACGAGTTCTACTCGTTCGAGAACCTGTTCGAGCCGGGGCTGCTGGGTCTGTGGACGTACGCCAGCATCGACGACCTCGAGAACAACGTGCCCGACGAATACGTGAAGCGCGTCCCCGCGTCCGGTGTGTCGCCGGAGGACCTGCCCGCGAAGTTCAATGCCACGCAGCTCGCCTTCTACGTCCAGGACCAGTGGGCAGCGAGCGACAACCTTACGTTCACGGCGGGGCTCCGGGCGGAGATCCCCATCTTCCCGGACTCGCCGCGTGAGAACTCCGCCTTCAACAGCGAGTTCGGCGTCGACAACACGAACATCCCGAGCAACCCACTCTGGCAGCCTCGGTTGGGCATCAACTACACGATGCCGGGCGAATACCTGACGCAGCTCCGCGGCGGGATAGGGCTGTTCGCGGGACGCTCGCCGTTCGTGTGGATCTCGAACGCGTACGGCAACACCGGGATCCAGTCGGTCGATCTGGTTTGCGAGAGCGGCAACGCGCCGCTGTTCGACCCGAGCGCGCCCGCGCCGACGACGTGCTTGGACGGCAGCGGGGCGGACGAGTCCGGGCTGCCGGTGATCAACACGGTCGACGAGAGCTTCAAGTTCCCGCTCGACCTCAAGATCTCGGCGGGCATCGACCGAGAGCTGCCCGGCGGCTTCTCGGGCACGGTGGAGGTCCTCTACAGCAAGGCCATGGAAGAGGTCTTCTTCGAAGAGGTCAACCTCGGTCCGATCACGGGCACCGACCCCATCGAGGGCCGGCCGTATTTCGGAACTCCAACGGCGTCCGGGTGCGGCAGCCGGGGTGGCTGCTTCACCGGCAACACGCTGAGCGACGACTATCGCAACGTCGTGAACCTGACGAACCGGTCGGAGAGCTCGGCCCTCCTGCTGACGCTGGGTCTGCAGAAGCAGTTCAGCGACTGGCTCCGCCTCCGATCGTCGTACACCTGGGCCGACGTGCAGGACATCCAGGTTCAGCAGTCGAGCCAGGCCACTTCGAACTTCGGTCGTAACCCGATCAACGGCGATCCGAACAACCCCGAGAAGACCGATTCGAACTACGAGGTCGAGAACAAGATCGTCATCGGAGCGACGGGTCAGTGGGACTTCGCTGATGGCTGGTATTTCCAGGTGACGCCGACGTATCTCGGACAGTCCGGGCTTCCGTACTCGTACGTGGTGCGGGGCGATCCGAACGGCGACAACTACCGGAACCGGGTGATCAGCCGTGACAACGATCTGATCTACATCCCGAACGACGTCAGCGAGCTCGCGTTCACGGACCCCGACGAAGCCGCGGCGTTCGACGCTCTCATCAACTCGGATGAGTGTCTCACCAGCCAGCGGGGCGGCCTGATGACGCGTAACAGCTGCCGCAATCCGTGGAACAGCACGTTCGACATCAACTTCACGGTCGGGATTCCGATTCCGGGTGCCGGCAACCGCGTCGTCGAGCTGGTCGGGATCGTCCAGAACCTGTTCGCGACCGAGTACCGGCTGTCACGGGTCGACCGCGGCATCGAGGTCCTTCGGGTCACGGGCCGGGAGGGCGGCGCGGACAACGGGCGGTTCGTGTATGACTACCGCGGTCCGCAGGCGGACTCGGAAGGCAGAATCGATCCGTTCTCGACGTTGAGTCCGCAATCGAACCGAAGGTTCCAGCTGGGCGCACGCGTCAGGTTCTAGCCGCGCAAGGAGCGACTGACTCTACAACGAGAAAGGGGGCCTGCGGGCCCCCTTTCCTCATCACTGCCGGCGCGCGGTCACGCGGGCGTGGCTAATCCTCGGACAGGTAGCGCGACGCGAGTTCGACGTGGGATCGGCTCCCCAGGTACACGGGCACCCGCTGGTGCACGTCCGTCGGCTGGATATCGAGGACGCGGGTCACCCCATCGGTCGACGCCCCGCCCGCCTGTTCGCATATGAAGGCGAGGGGCGCCACCTCGTAGAGAAGCCGCAGCTTCCCTTCCGGCTTGTCGCGAGTGCCGGGGTACATGAAAATGCCGCCGTACTGAAGCGTCCGGTGAAAGTCGGCGACCATGGAGCCCACGTACCGTGAGGAAAACGGCGTGCCCCCCCCCTCCTCGCCTCGGAAGTGCCTCACGAGCCGCTGCTGACCCTCGGTCCACGTCGTCGAGTGCCCCTCGTTGACCGAGTAGATCCGCTTGCCCGGTTCGGGGATCATCATGTCGGGGTGCGACAGCAGGAACTCGCCGATCGTCGGGTCCAGGGTGAATCCGTGGACTCCAGCCCCGGTCGTGAACACCAGCATCGTGGAGGATCCGTAGAGAACGTAGCCGGCGGCGCACTGATCCCGGCCCGGCTGAAGGAGATCCTCGAGCGTGGCGTCCCGTCCACGAGACCGTTTCCGGTGGATCGAGAAGATCGTGCCGATCGAGATGTTCACGTCGATGTTGGAGCTGCCGTCGAGAGGATCGAACGCGATGACGTACGGGCCGGCTTCGTAGGCCGCCGGAATCGGAACGATCTCCTCCGACTCCTCCGAGGCGATCCCGGCGAGGCTCCCGCAGCGCGTGAGCACATGGATCAGCACGTCGTTGGCGTATTCATCGAGCTTCTGGACCAACTCGCCCTGCACGTTCTCCTTGCCGGCGTCCCCGAGGATGTCGACGAGGCCGGCCTTGTTGACCGACCGCGAGATGAGCTTCGCCGCCAGGCTCAGCTGCAGAAGGACGTCGGTGAAGGCCCCGGTGGCCTCGGGGTGCCTGCGCTCCTGCTCGGCGATGAAGTGCTCGACGGTGACGATGGGGTCCGACACGATCGCTCCTTTCGGGTCGATTCGGCTCCACGCGCTCGATTCCACGCTTCCCCGAGCGGTGTGCGCAGGTTAGGGGCCACGGATTTCGCCCGTCAAGCCGCATCCGGATGCGGCTAATCGGTACACGGCGAGGTCGCCACCCGGCGCCTCGACGCATGTCAGGGATCTACGACCCTCCAGCCGTCGGGCCCCACCTCGATACAGAGCGTTCCCTCCCGATCGGTGCGCCACGCCCGTCGAACGCCCGCCGAGTCGAGCCGACGGAGCGTCGCCGCGTGAGGGTGGCCGTAGCGGTTGTCGCGGCCGAGCGACATCACGACGAGCGCCGGCCGGGCTGCCTCGAGCCAGCGAACCGAGCTTGACGTGCGGCTTCCGTGGTGTCCGAGTTTCAGGAGGTCGACCCGCAGTCCCCCCTCCGGCGTGTCGCGCAGGATCGACAGCTCTGTGTCGACCGGCGCGTCTCCCGTGTTGAGGTATGCGAACCCCCCGACATCCAGCCGGAACGAGAGCGACGTCTCGTTGGCCCCGGCCGTCATGCCCGTCGTGGGCCACAGCACGGTGATCGTGGCGTCATCGATGGCGATCCGATCCCCCGCCAGCCCGCGAACCCACAGGGCCCTTTCGTCGTCCACCCGTTCGAGGAGACCCAGATACGCGGCGCTCGGCTCGGCGAGGCCGGGGTCGAGGACATGATGGACGCGGAATCGATCGAACAGCGATCCCGCGCCGCCGAAATGATCGAGATGTGGGTGCGAGAGGGCGAAGAGCTCGATCTCGGTTACGCCATGAGAGCGAAGAAACGGAACGATCACGTCGCGGCCCGCGTCACCCATCCAGGACGCCAGCCGGCGATCGTCGGGTGAAAGATCGCGCCCGTCGAGTATGCTCGTCCCCGGTCCCGCGTCGAAGACGAGCCAGCGCCCGGCACCGGTCCGCAACACGGCCGCGTCCCCCTGCCCCACGTCGAGGGTACACAACAGCGGCGTACCGTCGCCGGCGAGGCGGCGCGCGGCCGGTCGAAAGAGCGCGAGCGCCACGATCGCCGCGATCGAAACCAGGTGGCGCGAGCGCGTCCGGCGGGGCGACAGCAGGGCGGCCACTGCCAGAAGTCCGCACGTTGCCCAGAGCCAACCCAAGGCCGGGGCGACCTGCCACCGAAACGGCGCTCGGGCGAACCAGTCCGCGATCGCCACCAGTACGGTGAGCAGCGACGAGGCCGCGTCCGCCGCAAGCTCCCCCGCGATGCCAGGGAGGACCGTGGCCGCCCCCACCGCCGGCAGCGCCATGGCGACGATCCCCGTCGATGCGACGCTGGCGGGAATCGAGGTCGCGACGACGCGCCCGAAATGGACGGCGGCGATGGGTGCCGTGCAGGCGAACGCGCCTGTACTCGCGATCGTGAGGGAGAGGAGAGGGGCGACCTTGCGTAGGATGGGTCGGAGACGGCCTGTCCTCGCCAGCGTCAGACGCCGCGCAACGCGGCTTCCCACTCCGTGCCCCGCGATCACCCCCGCGAAGCCAGCGAATGAGAGCTGAAAGCCCGGGTCGAGGATCAGGAGCGGCTCGATCCCGACCGCCAGGAGGGCGGCGAGCGCCGCGAGATCCAGGACTCTACCGGGGCGGTCACGCCACCGGCAGTAGGCGTGACCCGCGAAAAGAAGGGCGGCGCGAGTCGCGGCGGGGGGAGCGCCGATGAGGACCACGTACGCCGTGACCACAGCGGCGGCGCGCACCCAGCGCGCCCGCCCGCGGTCGACGAATCCGAGGATCCATACGATGCCACCCGCGATCATCCCGACATGAAGTCCGGAGATCGCCAGCAGGTGTACGATCCCGGCATCGATAAAGCGTTGGCGCGTCTCCCGGTCGAGGGTCGACCGGTCCGCCAGCACCAGGGCCTTCGCCACTCCCGCCAGCTCCTCGGTGCGCATCCGGCCGTCCAGCCGGGAGGCGAGCATGGCGCGGAGGCGCCCCGGGAGACCGAGTCCTTCGCGGACCGGCCCCTCCGCCGCTTCGAGCGAGCGGGCGGAGACGTACCCGTAGCGCGACTCGGCCCGTGGCAGGGCACTCTCGCCGGAGCGGCGCCATTCGCCCTTCACGAGGATGCCGGCTCCCCACTCGAAGCCCTCTTCGACGCGCGGTGCCGAGAGCCGCAGCCGCCCCGGGGAACACATCTTCCCATCGGCCACGAGCGTGGCGTGGCTCACGTTCACGCTCGCACGGAGCCGCATGGATCCGGCCGTGCGGTCCGGCTGGCGCAGCGGCGGAATCCGATCGCCGAGCCGGGCCGTCAGCATGACCGTCGCGCCCGACTCGACCGTCGCGGTACACGCGGCGCGGCTGGCGGACCCGGCGGCGGCACCGGAGATCGCTCCGCAGAGCGAAACAAGGCCCCAGAGCAGAGCGGGAGGCGCCACGTGCCGCCCGCGGGCGCCCAGCGCGAGGAGCGCGATCGGGATCCCGAAGCGGAGCATCGGGCCGGGCGATACCGGGGCCTCCGGCAGCATGGAAAGCGTCAAGCCGGCGAGCGTGCCGGACGCGAGGGACAGCGCTGCGATGACGAGAGCGGGAATGCGAATGGCTAGGATCCGGCAGTCGGTGGCTACTCACCCCGATGCTGGAGGCGGACGTCAACCGCCCGTCATCCGTTCAGTGCCACTCCGTCCGCTCACGGTCCGTCGCTTCGAACTCGTGCACGCCCGGGTCGAACAGATCGGCGCGCTCGTGGAGTCGGGCCGGCTCTTCGAGCGCCTGACGGTGCTCCTTCCGGTCGGCGCGCCAGCCGACGAGAAAGGCGACGCCCATCCCCATCAGGACACTGCCGAACATGAGGAGTGGCAGAGAGACGCGAAGCCGAAGCAGGACCAGATCGACCAGCACGACTTCGTCCGCGTTCGCCGCGGCGAACCAGAACGCCGCGAAGATCACCAGGGCGAGTCCGACGAACCTAGACGTCAATCGCAAGCCACCCCCATGAACGTCGCACCCGTGGTTCCGGTAAGGCGGACCTTCCGGTAGCGACCGATCGAGTCGGCGATCTCCGGAAACGCCACGACCTTGTTGTGCTCGGTCCGACCCAGCATGTCACCGTCGGAGCGCGCCTCTCGTTCGATCAGAACCTCCCGCGTCTCACCGACCTCCGATTCCGCGATCTCACGCTGGATGCCGCGCTGGAGCCCGATCAGGCGCTCCAGCCGTGCCGAACCGATCTCGTCCTCGACGAAGTCCGCCTCCGGCAGACGCGTCGCGGGCGTCCCGTCCCGGAGCGAGTACTTGTAGAGATACGCTTCGTCGAAGCGCACCCGCTCCATCAGGGCGAGCGTCTCACCGTATTCGTCGTCCGTTTCTCCCGGAAACGCGACGATCACGTCCGTCGAAAGGGCCA
>JAOTZH010000287.1 GCA_029861425.1 Gemmatimonadota bacterium | reverse complement strand
CCTAGCCGGCCGCCGACCGCGGTGCCCTGTGCCTGAACGCCGGCCGGCGAAAGAGCCATGAGGCTCGCGACGAGCGCCAGAATCCTGAGACGGGTCACTTGAAATCCGGTGTAGGTATTCCGCCAGTGGCGGGGCAAGGGTGCAAGTATCTTCCAGCACGTAACGTACGCGCTCCGGGCGTCGGGGACGCAGGATTCGGGGTCAGGAGCTCGGAGGGCGGCACGTGCAGGGCTTCTGCTTCGTGGCGTTCAGGCGTCTCGCCGCCTGGCGCCGGGGAGCGCATCTTCCGGGTTCGCCCCGACTCCCGGAGGTTCCGATGCGCGCCACGCGCCCCCTATCGCTTTCGCTTCTCTTCGCCCTTGCCGGCACCACCGCGTTGGCCGGTCAGACGCTCCGTACGGCCCCCGACGCGGGGCCGCCGCCGGCCGGGTTCGCGGTCTCCGCGGCCGTCGTCGACGGGGTCGTCTTCATCGGGCGCTCCGGGGCCGAGACGCGGATGGCGACGTATCCCCAGTCCGGGGCCGTGTACTCGTTCAGCCGCGGCGCTGATGGAACCTGGATGGCCTCGGGCGAGCTGGCACCTGGTGGCGGATCCGTGGGTGACCAGTTCGGGAGCTCGATCTTCGGGTACGGGGGAGGGCTCATCATAGGGGCGCCCGGCGCCATGGAGATGCGCGGTGTGGCGTACATCTTCGCGCCCTCGAACGGGGAATGGGTCGAGGCGCTGCGTCTCGATCCGGACGCTGAGCCGAACTCGGGAGCCGGCGTCGTGGTCGCCCTGACGGACGACCAGGCCTTCCTGGGCGCCCCGGGCGGGCGCGATGACCTCGCCATTTTCGGCCAGCCCGCGCCGCCGCAGCCTGGCGTCGTGTACGTATTCGAGGAGGGGACCGATGGCGCCCCGGTCGTGAGCCAGCGCCTCACCAGTCCTGACGGCGACGGCTCCGACCGCTTCGGATCTTCGATCCTGGTCTTTGGCGACCGTCTCGTGGTCGGCGCGCCGGGTCAGTCGGGCTCGAGCGGCGCCGCGTACCGCTTCGTGCGGACGGGCGGCGACTGGGCCTACGAGGCCACGCTCGCGCTCGACGATGGGAGGGCTGGCGACCGGTTCGGGGCAGCGCTCGCACTGGATGGAGATGCGCTGCTCGTGGGCGTGCCGGGCCGGGATCGCCGAGGTGCCGTCTACGCCTTCAGGTCGATGACGGGTTCGCTCCCTGGCGACCCCCTGGTGCCGGACGATTTGCCCGGCGGTGCCGCATTCGGATCGTCGCTGGCGGTCGTGAGCGATGCCGTACTCGTCGGTGCTCCGGGCGTCTCGGCCGGGACCGGGGCGACATACGTCTTCTCCGGCGGCGAGCGGACCCATTCGCAGACGCTCGGCGCCGAGGACTTCGGTCCGGGTGGGCTTTTCGGCTCGAGCCTCGCCGCGGATGGCGACCTGGCCGTCATCGGCGCCGGTCAGGCGGACCTGCGATTGGGCGCGGCGACCGTGTTCGAGCGTCGAGGGGCCGACCCTGCCTGGACGTTTGCCTCGGTGATCCGGGACCCGAGCCGTCCGCAGCTGGCCTCGATCACCGGCGACGAGGTCCGGTGCGAGGATGGGTCGGCCGGCGAGTACTCGTGTTCCGATGTCGACCTGGTGTCGTTCATCCCGCTGTCGGAGCTCGGCGCGGGGGCTGCGTCGATCGCCAACGACATCTGGGGGTGGACCGATGCCGCGACGGGACGCGAGTACGTGCTGCTCGGGAAGTCGAACGGCACGTCCTTCGTGGACATCACCGATCCGTCCTCTCCCGTCTATCTCGGCGAGCTCCCGATGCACGAAGGAGCCCAGGAGAACCTCTGGCGCGACATCAAGACGTACCGTGACCATGCGTTCATCGTGGCGGATGGCGCCGGGGCCCACGGGTTGCAGGTGTTCGATCTCACGCAGCTGCGCGACGTCACGAACCCGCCGGCCGTGTTCGACGAGACGGCGCATTACGATCGGCTGTACAGCTCCCACAACATCGTGATCAACGAGGAAACGGGCACGGCGATAGCCGTCGGAGGCGGAGGTGGGGCGGAGCCCTGCGGAGGAGGGCTCCACATGATCGACATTCGCGACCCCCGCAGTCCCGAGTTCGCCGGCTGCTTCGTCGATCCGGCCCTCGGTGGCGTGCTAGGCGCCGGCTACACGCACGACGCCCAGTGTGTCATCTACCGCGGACCCGATGAGCCTTTCCAGGGCAGGGAGGTCTGCTTCCAGGCGTCGCTCAACGCCCTGGGGATCTCCGACATCACCGATCGGGAGAACCCGACGCTGCTGGCACGAGCGGACTACCCCGGAGTCGTCGCGGCCCATCAGGGTTGGCTCACCGAGGATCAGAGATATTTCTACCTGGGAGACGAGCTGGACGAGGAGGGGGGGACGGTCGAGAACACGCGCACGCTCGTATGGGACGTGACGGAGCTGGATGACCCGGTTCTCGTGACTCAGTACTTCGCGGAGACGAGCGCCATCGACCACAACATGTACGTACGCGGGAACTTCCTGTACCAATCGAATCTGATGAGCGGTCTTCGAATCCTCGATATCAGCGACCCCGAGAACCCGGTCGAGGCC
>JAOTZH010000153.1 GCA_029861425.1 Gemmatimonadota bacterium | reverse complement strand
CCTCCATCGTTCGCCGACATCCAGACGCGGCCGTCGTCGGTGCCGGCAAACAGGCGTCCGGCCTCGAGGGGCGACTCCGCGAGGGACACGATCGTGGCGTACGTCTCGGCCCCGGTGAGATCCGGCGTGACGCCGCCGGTCTCATTCAGGGCCATGTCGATCTTCTCTGCGTCCGCGTAGCTGAGATCCGGAGAGATGGGGGCCATGTCGTCTCCCCAATCCGTGCTCTTCATGACGCGGTTTGCGGCCGTGTAGAACCAGCTCCGGTCGTGCACGGACTGGAAGAACGGCGTGTTCCAGTTCCAGCGGAGGTCGTTCGCGAGCGAGTCCGCGGTCGCCGCCTCCCGAAGCGCGACGATCGCGGGGTCGTCCTCGTCGACGCCTCGATCGAGCATCACGACGATCGAGTCCTGCTTTTCACGCCAGCCCGTCTCCCAGGTCGGCTTCACGAGCGTGATGCGCTCGCCGGTCGCGAGGTGCTGACGGGCCATGTTGCCGCCCTGCGACTCCGTCCAGATCAGGTCAGGGTCCTCGGGGTCCTGCGCCGAGTGCATCCCGTCGCCGAAGTGGTAGTCGGCCCACCAGTAGTTGTTGATGTTGCCGCTCGAGAGCCGGCTCGGGCCGCACCACAGCCCGTTGTCCTGAAGCCCGCCGCATACCCGATACGGCACGTCCATGTTGTAGCTGAGGTGGTAGAACTGGCTGATCGGCAGGTGGTTGAGCGTGATCCAGTTGCCGCCCTTGTCGAACGTGATGCTCACCCCGCCGTCGTTCCCCACCATCATGCGGTCCGGGTCCTCCGGGTCGATCCACATTGCGTGGTGGTCGACGTGGATGCCGTTCGTGGTGGTTCCGTAGGTCTTCCCGCCGTCCGTCGAGAACTGGACGGGGGTCGAGGAGAAGTAGACGCGGTCGGGGTCCTCGGGGTCGACGCGCACCTGCGAGTAGTAGAACGGGCGCGAGTTGACCGAGTTCATGTGCTCCCACGTCTCGCCGCCGTCCATCGAGCGGTACAGGCCGCTGCCGCCGGTCCCGTCCTCCTCCTCGCGCGCCTCGACCATCGCGTACATGACCTTCGGGTAGCTCAGCGAGATGTCCAGACCGATGCGGCCCTTCTCGACCGTCGGGAAGCCATTGCCCGAGATCTCCTCCCAGGTGTCACCGCCATCCGTCGACTTCCACAGTGCGCTACCCGGGCCACCGCTCTGCAGAAAATACGGACCCCGTACGCGCTCCCAGGACGCCGCGAAGATCGTGTCCGGGTCCTTCGGGTGCAGGATCACATCGACGAAGCCTGCCTCGTCGCTGATGAACTTCACGAGCTCCCACGACTCGCCGCCATCCTGCGTCCGATAGAGCCCCCGCTCCGGGTTCGAATCCCAGACGTGACCGAGGGCCGCGACGTAGACGATGTCGGGGTCTTCCGGGTGTACCCGGATCCGGCCGATCACCTGGGTGTCCTCGAGCCCCATGAGCTCCCACGTGTCGCCGCCGTCGACCGACTTGAAGATGCCTCCGCCGGCCGAAATCGAGTTACGTGAGTCCTCCTCGCCCGTGCCGACCCAGATCTGGTTCGGATCGCTGGGGGCGATCGCCACGTCGCCGGTGGCGACCACGCGCTCATTGTCCCAGATCGACTCGAAAGTGTTCCCGTTGTTCGTCGTCCTCCAGACTCCGCCGCCCGCGGTCGCCACATAGAACGTCTTGGACGGAGACGGCAGGCCTTCGACGTCGCTGACCCGGCCGGAGGTGTTCACCGGGCCGATCGAGCGCCAGGTCAGGTCCTCGACGAATTCGCCGAGTCCCTGTGAGACCTGCCCCGCTACCGTTCCCGGCAGGGCCAGTGCGAGGACGGCCAGCGTCGGGGTGAGTCGATTGATCTTCAAGGGAATCCCCTTCTGTTAGCGGGTCGTGGCCAGCTCGGCCGTGACGCCCGCTGGTTGCTTCTGCCAGGCTGTCGGAATGTTCAGACGATTCGTGACATGCCCGCAAGGGCCTATGTTCCCGCACGGTCGCCGACTACGGAGGATCGACCCATGAACAGACCCGCGCGCGCGGCGCTCTTCGCCGTCCTCTCGCTCGCTCTCGTCTCCTGCGCCGGTCCGACGTCGCCCCTCAACGTCGTGGTGATCCTGATCGACGACCTGGGATGGACAGACACCGGCGTCTACGGCAGTTCGTTTTACGAGACGCCCAACATCGATGCGCTGGCCTCCCGCGGCGTCCGGTTCACGCAGTTCTACACGGCCAGCTCCGTCTGCTCGCCGACCCGGGCGAGCCTCATGACGGGCAAGCACCCGGCCCGACTCGATCTGACGAACTGGATCGGAGGCGAGCAGAACGGTCTCCTGAATCAGGCGAGGTACATAAGGCGGCTCCCGTTGCCGGAGGTCACCATCGGGGAGGCGTTCCGGGACCACGGCTACGCCACGGCATACGTCGGGAAATGGCACCTGGGAACCGAGGGGTTCATGCCCGACGTCCAGGGATTCGATTTCACGTCCGCCGTCAACTACGCCGGACAGCCGGGGTCGTACTTCGCTCCCTACGAGAACCCCGGGACCCCACGGTCGGCTGTCCCGGATCTCTACGGGGACGACGAGAAAGCCTATCTGACCGACCGACTCACAGATGTCTCGATTGATTTCATGGCACGGAATCAGGATCGGCCCTTCTTCCTCGTGGTCTCTCACTACGCCGTGCACACGCCGTTACAGGCGAGGGAGGAGGTCGTAGCCCGCTACGAAGCGAAGGCGTCGGCGCTAGGTCCCCAGTCGGACGAGCACTACGAAGTTGAACGGGACGCATCTACGAGGCTTCGCCAGGACCACCCGACGTACGCTGCGATGGTAGAGAGCACCGACGAAAGCGTGGGGAGGATCGTCCAGAGGCTCCGTGAGCTCGGGATCGAGGACCGCACGGCGGTGGTCTTCGTTTCGGACAACGGCGGCTTGAGCACGCTGATGAGGAGAGGGTTCAATCAGGCAACGGCGAACCTTCCGCTGCGCGCGGGCAAGGGCTGGCTATACGAAGGTGGGATCCGGGCACCACTGATCGTGGTGGCGCCTGATGCGCCGCGCGGACGCGAGGTCCACGAGCCCGCGACGTCCACCGATCTGTACCCCACCCTCCTGGAGCTTGCGGGACTCCCCGACATGCCCACTCAACACCGAGATGGAGTGAGTCTGGCCGCCGCGATACAGGGTGACGACGGCGCCGGCCAGCGGCCGCTCTACTGGCATTTTCCGCACTACCACGGTTCGGGCAATCGGCCCGGCGGGGCGATTCGCGCGGGCGACCTCAAGCTCGTGGAGTGGTTCGAGGACGGCGCGGTGGAGCTCTACGATCTCTCCCGAGACATCGGGGAGCGCAGAGACCTGATCGACGAACGGCCGGAGGAAGCCGCGAGGCTGCTGAATGAACTCCGGCGTTGGCGAGAAGAGGTCGGGGCGAACATGCCGACGCGCCCGTAGTGCCGCGGGCGGTGGCTTCGGATCAGGCCCTCGTCGGCAGGGATGCGGGACACCTATCATGGGATCCCGGACCCACCCCAGGCTCACATGGAGATCCACCGCATGGCCGAGACCCAGATCCACTCGACGGTCGACTTCGGGAAAGAGGGAAAGCAGGTCGGGCACCTCGCGATCCCCTACTCCTACAACCTGGCGGGCTGGGCCAACCTCCAGGTTCCGATCAGCGTCCTCGCGCGGGGCGACGGGCCCACGGTCCTGCTCATGGCCGGAAACCATGGGGATGAGTATCCGGGTCAGATCGCGATCCTCAAGCTCCTCCGCGAGCTCGAGCCGGAGCAGATCCACGGCCGGCTCATCATGATCCCGATCTTGAACCCGCCGGCCTCGAGGGCCGGGACGCGGCTGTCGCCGCTCGACGGCCAGAACTTCAACCGGTCGTTTCCCGGTCGGCCGGAGGGCTCGGTGTCGGACCAGCTCGCGCACTACCTGACGACCGTCCTCTTCCCCATGTCAGAGTACGTGATCGATCTCCACACCGGTGGGCGCAGCACCGATTTCTACCCGTGCGCGCACATGCATCTCGTACCCGATCGCGAGCAACGAAGCCGGATGGTAGCAGGCACGCTGGCCTACAACACCGATTTCGCCTTCCTCTACACGGACATCGCCGGGACGGGGCTGTTACCCGTCGAGGCCGAGGACCAGGGCAGGATCGTGATCACGACCGAGATGGGCGGCGCCGAATCGATCACCGCCAGCCTCAACCGTTTGAGCCAGGATGGGCTCCGCAACGTGCTCGTCCACACGGGCGTGCTCGAGGGTGATTTCGTCACGCGCGCAGACCTGGGGCTGCCGCCGACGCGGTGGGTGCAGTCGCTCGATCGAGAGGACTACCGGTTCGCGCCCGAATCGGGCATCTACGAGAGCATGGTCGATCTCGGGGAGGACGTCGAGGCCGGGCAGGCGGTCGGGCAGATCCACTTCCTCGAGCGGCCTGATCGCGAGCCCGCGCCCATCGTCGCGCCGCGGGCGGGCGTGCTCCTGGGGGACCGCGGACCTTCGGTGTGCTCGCAGGGGGACTGCGTCGCGGTGATCGCGCACGACGTCGACCCCGGCAGCCTGGAATAGCCCGAACATGGCTGGATCGGCGGTCGAGCCGTGAGCGCGCTCGACTGGCTCATCGTCCTCGGCCTCAACGGCGCCATCATCGCCTACGGGTTCTTCCGGGCGCGCGGGACCCGCACAAGCAGCGAGTGGTTCCTGGGCTCTCGCGCTCTGCCCTGGTGGCTGGTCGGTCTATCGATGTTCGCCACCAACGTGGACAGCTCGGACTACGTGTCGATCACGGGGACCACGACGAGCGAAGGTCTCCACATCATGTCGGTCCACACGATCGGCTCGATCTCGGGGGCGCTGCTCGCGGCTTTCCTGATCGTGCCAGTCATCTACAGGGCCGGGCTCTACACCAACGCGGAGTTCCTCGAGCAGCGGTTCGGCCCTTCGACGCGCGTCATGAGCGCGCTCATCCAGATCCAGTACCGGACCAGCGTGCTGGGCATGATGATCTTCTCGCTCTACCTCATGCTCGAAGGCGTGGCGGGACTCGAGCCGGCGGCGGCCTGGACGATGGTCGGGGCGCTGGTCGTCCTCTCGGCGGTGTACACGGCCTGGGGCGGACTGCGAACCGTGGTCGTGACGGACGCGCTGCAGGGGATCGTGATGATGGTGGGCGGGCTGGTCGTCCTGGGCGCCGTGTGGAGCGCGGTCGGCGGCTGGGACGCCATGCTGGCCCGGCTGGACGCCGTTGGAGAGACGGCACAGGGCCTGGCGCCGGGGCTCGCTGCCTCCGACCTGGCGCACGTGAGCGGCTTCCGCGGACGCGGGGGCGGCACCTCGCCGATCGTCATCCTCCTCGGCTGGACCATCATCGCGTCCGGCTACTGGACCGTGAACCACACGCAGACGATGCGGCTCATGGGCACCCGATCGCTGTGGGACATGAAGATGGCGGCGGTGTTCGGCGTGGCGCTGAGCCTGCCGTTGCTCCTCGCAAACGAGATGATGGGGCTGTTCGGGCGCGGCCTCTTCCCGGACTTCACGCAGGGCGACGCGATGTACCCGCACCTTGTCAGCACCTACCTCGGCGTCGGGCTCAAGGGTCTCGTCGTGGCGGGCATCCTCAGCGCCGCCGTGAGCACCTTCGACTCGATGGGGTCGGCGTTGTCGGCACTGTTCACGCGCGACATCTACGCCCGCTTTCTCGTCAAAGACCGGCCCGACCGCCACTACGTATTGGCCAGCCGCTGGGCCACGGGGGGTATCCTGGTGCTCGGCTTCGCCTACCTGCCGTTCATCATGTCGGCGCCCAACATGCTGACGGCCTTCCGGTCGATGATCTCCGTGTTCGTGACCCCGCTCTTCGTCCTGTACCTGGCGGGCACGCTTACGGGCGTGCCGCGACAAAGCGGGATCTTCGGGCTGCTGACCGGGGGCGCCTACGGATTGGTCGCGTTCCTCAACCGAGAGATCGTCGACTTCGCGTGGTTGCCCGAGTGGGCGACCGGCCAGTGGGAAGCGTTCCTGTGGTCGATCCTGTTCACCACGATCGGGCTGGCGGGCTCCGCCGCCTGGCTGCGCTCGCGCGACGCGGCAGCGTCCAGCGCTTCGGCCCCGGGCGGCTGGCTGGAGCGGAGCAGCGAGGAGCTGGCCGAAGTGCGCGAGCACCCGTTCGTGACGTCGCCTTCGCCGGCTCGGAATCCCTGGTTGTACGCGGGCCTCGTGAGCGTCGTCTCGGTGCTGCTGATCGTCATCTTCTGGTGACGGTCGCGCCTCGCCTTGCCGGGATTAGTGGCGATCGCCAGCGTTCCATCACCATGCCCAGCCTATCGGAGCGCTTGAAGCAGAGGAAGTTGGTCCAATGGGCGCTGGCTTACCTTGCCGGCGCATGGCTAATCCTCGAGGTCAGTGACGTCGTAGGAAGCAGATTCGGGTGGCCGGACTCCCTGTACCGCGGTCTGATCGTCGTTCTCGTCGTCGGGCTTCTCGCGGCGCTCGTGCTCGCCTGGTACCACGGAGAGAAGGGTCGTCAGCGACTTGGCGGCGTCGAACTGCTGCTCCTGGCGGGGCTGTTCGCGATCGGCGGGGCCGCTGTCGCTTTTGTGGGGCCCGATACTCCCCGTCTATCCGAGGAGGGTCCGGGTGTTTGGACTGTGGCCTCGCTCTCGCCGGAGGCAGTAGAACGCAGGCTCGGCGTCCTCCCGCTGGCCAACCTCAGCGCCGGTCGCGACGAGGACGAGTACCTGGTGGACGGCCTCCACGAGGAGATTCGCTCCCAGGTGGCGAAGATCCGCGGGCTCGACGTGCCGGCCCGCACCTCGCTCATGCGCTTCAAGGACCGGGCGGGCCGGGGTCTGGGAGAGATCGCCGCCGAGCTCGGAGTGCGCCACGTGCTGGACGGCAGCGTGCGCCGCGCGGGGAATAGCATCCGCGTGTCCGTTCAGCTGGTGGACGCGCGTTCACGGACGGAGCGCTGGAGCCAGGCCTACGATCGCGAGTTCGGCGCTGCCGCGCTGTTCGAAATCCAGTCCGACATCGCGCTCCAGATCGCTCGGGCGCTGGAAGTCGAGCTCACCCTGGCAGAGCGGACCAGCATCGAGCGACCGGGCACCGATAGTGACGAAGCGTACCAGCTCTATCTGAGGGGGCTGTCCGAGTGGCTCAAGGAGCAGTCGCCACATTTCGAGAACGCGAACGCCCTGTTTCAGGAGGCGGTGCGGGTCGACCCGGGGTTTGCCAAGGCCTGGTCGGGTCTGGGCGGCACGTACGTCGGGATGGGGAACTACTGGGTCATGCGGCCCGAGGACGCCTTCCCTAGGGCACGGGAAGCGATCCTCAAGGCGATCGAGCTGGACGGCGAGTTGGCGCATGCGCACGCAATGCTCGCCTGGGTACACTATTCGTTCGAGCACGACTGGCCGGAGGCTGGGCGCCTCATGAACCGGGCCCTCGAGCTCAATCCCGGCGAGGCCGAAGCGAACGAGTTGCACGCTTACTGGCTCCAGACCATGGGGCGCTTCGACGAAGCGGTCCTGGCGGGTCAGAAGGTGCTCGAGCTCGATCCGCTGTCCGGACCGATGTACCGCGTGACGGGCCGAATGCTCTACTTCGCGCGCCGCTACGAAGAGGCCATCGAGACCTTCCGTCGGGGGAGGACCGTCGACCCGACGGACGTCGCGTTGCCCCAGTATCTCGCTTTCGCGTACACAAAGCTGGGTCTCCACGCCGAGGCCGTGCGCGAGATGCAGGTGGCGCTGCGACTTGGTGACCTAGGAGACCCCGAGGCATTGGCGGAAGCCTACCAAGCCGGCGGAATCGAGGGCGCGTGGTCGTGGTGGCTGAACACCGATGTGGCCCAGGGCCGGGCCGGCACCCGAGCGGCGCTACACGCTCAGCTCGGGCACACGGAGGAAGCCCTGGAGGCGCTGGAGTTGGCCTACGAAGCTCGTGATAGCTGGCTCTTCCAGCTCAACGATCCGTTCTTCGATTCAATTCGTGACGATCCTCGATTCGCCGCTCTCAGACGCCGACTGAACTTGCCCGAGTCGCAGCTGCCCTGAAGGGCGGACCCTGGCTCATCGCCGTCTCCAGCTCATGGTGAGACGCCAAAGGACCGGTCGAGAGTATCCGAGAGTGCTGGATGTGCAGGCGGCGCAACGGGAAACAGGGAGTCTGGGCCCGGGTGGACTTGGGTCGCCGCTTCGCGGCTCCCCAAGCTCGCTCACTTCGTTCGCTCGGGTGAACCACCGTCAGCATCTTGAAGCGTGAGGTCGGTAGGTGGAGCAGACACTCATGACGATGGAACTCGGGAGGGTACATGGGCCCGGGTGGATTTGCCTGCGATCGCTGTGCGATCCGGCACGCTCGCGCCTGCGGTGCTCGGGTGAACCACCGTCAGCATCTTGAAGCGTGAGGTCGGTAGGCAGCTCACGCTGATCGGTTCTGGAAACCGGTAGGGGTTGATGGGCCCGGGTGGATTTGAACCACCGACCTCACGCTTATCAGGCGTGCGCTCTAACCAGGCTGAGCTACGGGCCCTGGCGTCTCGGTTGCTTTCCTGAGACGAGTACGGCGCCCGTGGCCGGTACAGGCCGGGCGCCGTGGACCGGGATGCTAATCGGTTTGCTCGGGGGCTTCAAGGTCGTTGGCGGGCGCTCCAGGCCGTTCGTCTCCGCCCGGCTCAGCGAGCTTGCGCTGAAGCCGGCGTAGTGACGGGAGGACCGCTCGGTCTTTTTCCCGGCCGGCGGCCTCTTTTGATCGAATGACGTCATCGAGCGATGCGACCGGGACAAGGAGCCCGCCCACGTCGACGGGCTCGGCCGATCTCTTGAGGTCGTCGTACCCTCGCGTCCCGGACGGAACGAAGGTCAGGTCGAGCGCCCCGAAACGCGTGACCAGGTTCAGGATCTCGACCCTCTCCAACATCTCCGCTGAGTGGTCGAACGCTATTCCCGCGGGATGTTGCTCCACGCGTACGCGGGCGTCGAGATCCTCGAGCGCGGCGGCGAGCGCGGTGAGGTTCGGTCGGCTTCGTTCGGGGGAGATATCGACATCGAACGTTACATGCGGGGAGCCGTGGAGCGCCGCTGCGATGCCACCGATGAGAACGTACCTGACACCATGTCGGTCTAGCGACTCGAGGATGGCTTGAGGGTCGAACTGGGGGACGTCGTTCATGCGCGGACTTTGCCTCGCCCGCTCTGGATGAAGCGCACCGTTCGGGTGAGCTGTTGCAAGCGCTGAGTCGGAGTAAGCCTGAGCTGCTGATCGATGAGGGTCGTTTCCTCGGCATCTGGGGGGGCGAGGCCCAGCCGAAGCTCGAGCCCGCACGCTCGTACGAGACGAGCCACGGTCTCCATCGAAGGGCGCACCCGGCCGCTCTCCCAGCGGGCGATGGCGGATTGCGCCAGGCCCGCCCGCATGCCGAGGGCGGCCTGCGTCAACCCGGCCCGCAGGCGGGCTTCCCGAATAAGCGTTGGGCTGATCATAGGCGATAATATAACATATCTGTTATGTCCGGCCAGGGTCCGTCGGCTAAGCCGATGCCCGGGTATACTGTTCCTCGACTCGACAACGAGGAAACAACAGAAACGGAAGGATACGGGGGGTTGATCTCTACGATCGAGGTCCGTGACCTCAGCAAGCGGTACGGCGACGTGGTCGCGGTCGATGGTGTGTCCTTCGACGTGGAGCCCGGTCAGGTCTTCTGTCTGCTCGGTCCGAACGGGGCGGGGAAGACCACCACGATCGAGTGCCTGGAGGGTCATCGAACGCCGGACGAGGGCGAGCTGA
>JAOTZH010000152.1 GCA_029861425.1 Gemmatimonadota bacterium | reverse complement strand
GCGAGGGTATCGAGGAGGTGCTCGAGGCGGTGGTGAACCGAGTCCCGGCCCCCGAGGGAGATCCCGAGGCTCCGCTCCGAGCGTTGATCTTCGACTCTCAATACGACCGCTATCGCGGCGCGACACCCATGATTCGAGTCGTCGACGGCCGGGTCGAAAGCGGGATGAGCATAGGGTTCGGCCGACACGACGCGGTCTACGAAGTCGATGAAGTCGGCTTCATGCGTCTCGGCTTCCAGCGCTGCGGTGCCCTGGAGACCGGAGAGGTCGGCTTCGTGACTGCCCAGATCAAGAAGGTCGGGCATACGAAGGTGGGCGACACGCTCCTGGACGCGGACGACCGGGCGTCGGAGTTGCTTCCGGGGTATCAGGAGGCGAAGCCCATGGTCTTCGCCGGGCTCTATCCCACGGACTCCGATAAGTTCGAGGAGTTGCGCGACGCCCTCGAAAAACTCCAGCTCAACGATGCCAGCCTCCATTACGAGCCAGAGACCTCAGCCGCCCTCGGTTTCGGGTTCCGATGCGGATTCCTCGGCCTCCTGCACATGGAGATCGTCCAGGAGAGACTGGAGCGGGAGTTCGACCTGGATCTGATCACGACGCTCCCGAACGTCGAATACGAAGTAGCCCTCACGAGCGGCGATGAGCTCAAGGTCGAGAACCCGAGCAAGATGCCCGACCGCGGCCGCATCGCCGAGCTGCGCGAGCCCTACGTCCGCATTCGGATCGTGAGCCCGTCCGAGTACATCGGAGCCGTCCAGAAGATCTGCCACAATCGGCGCGGCGAGTACGAGACCATGACGTACCTCGATCCCCAGCGTGTCGAAATCGTCTATCAGATGCCGCTCGCCGAGATCGTGCTGGACTTCTACGACCGACTCAAGTCCGTCTCCCGCGGCTACGCCTCGCTCGACTATGACGTGTCCGGATACCGGGCATCCGACCTCGTGAAGTTGGACATCGTCCTCAACGGCGAGCCGGTCGACGCTCTCAGCGTGATCATCCATAAGGAGCGTTCGTACGAGTTCGGACGCGACGTCGCCCGGAAGCTCAAGAAGCTGATTCCGCGTCAACTCTTCGACGTGGCGATCCAGGCGGCGATCGGGCGGGACGTGATCGCGCGCACGACCGTCAAGGCTCTGCGGAAGAACGTGACGGCGAAGTGCTACGGGGGCGATATCACAAGAAAGAGAAAGCTCCTGGAGAAGCAGAAGGAAGGGAAACGGCGCATGAAACAGGTCGGCAGCGTCGAGATCCCCCAGGAGGCGTTCCTGGCCGTGCTCCAGGTCGCCGACGACTGACCGACGGGCTCAGCCGTCCAGCCCTCCGTCCACGGCCATGAATCGCGAGCGGCGGCGGAGCAGCTTTGAAAAGTTGTGAAACTGCCTGAGCTTCTTGAAGTCCCGGGAGCGTTCGTTGATGATCCCCAGCCGGAGCGCGAGCGCCTCGAGCGGGTTTCGCGGGTTCAGGTAGAATGGCACGCGGTTGAAGTCGAAGAGCCGCGGGACTTCTTCGCCGCCCTCGCGGACCACCAGGACGTTCATCGCGTGCAGGTCTATGTCGAAGAGCTCTCTGGCGTGGGCGTATTCGACGATCCGTTCCAGGTGCCGAAACACCCCCGGGAGCGGGCCTCCGCGCCGCAGGCAGAGGTCGTAGTAGAGCTCGCCGTCGATGAGGTCCTGCACGATCGCCGAGACGCCGGGGGTGTCGAGATACCCGAGGGGGCGGACGACGTAGCGCGACAGCTCCGGGCTCTCCCAAAACGCCATGTTCCGGGTGAACTCGTATTCCGCCAGGCTGACCGGGTGGCGCTCGGAGTGCTTCTTCACGTAAGCCGGCTTGTAGACCTTGAGCGCGACGGCCCGGCCTTCGAGCGTCCCGCGATAGACCACCGTCATCTTGCCGGCGGCGAACGGCTCGAGGACCCGCACGGGTCCGAGGTTCGTGAGTTCCAGCTCGGCGGGGAGCCGAAGTGCTCCAGCTTCCTCGATGGACCGAATGGCGGAGCCGCGCGGGCTCACAGTCGCTCCGAGACGACGATCCACTTGTCCGAGAAGAAACGAGCCACCGGGAACACCCCGAGCACTCGCAGGCCCGCCTCCTGGAACTCTCGCCCGAGTCCGTCTCGCGAAACCCGCTCCAGCGGGCGTCTGGTGAATCCCATCTTCCGCAGCACACTCCACTTCATGTAGCGGTAGCTGTAGCGGTGGCGGTAATCGACGATCTGGAATCGCGCCGTCCGCCCGAACTCCCGCAAGATCGTGACCCGAGTCGCGGGATCCACGTGGAACATGAAGCGGATCGAGACAACGCAATCCAGCGCGTCGTCGGCGAAGGGCAGCCGCTCCGCGTCACACTGTACGAACACCCCGCCCGCCCCGCCCGTCTCGCGAGCCCGCCGCATCATCTCCAGAGAGATGTCACACCCCACCACGTCCAGCCCCCGGTTCGCGAGAGCCGGGGTGAAGCGCCCGGTGCCGCAGGGGAGATCGAGAACGCGCCGTACATCGGGGCCCAGCCGGTCGAGGGCGGTCTCGATTCGCGCCCACTTGGACCGGTTGCGACGCGCCTTCCAAGGGCCGGAGAAGCGCTCCTCATCGTAGAGCTCCGCCACTCCGGCGTCTCGATAGAAACGCTTCTTGTAGGCGTAGCCCCTCGGTTGAGGCTTGCTCGTACTGGTGCTTGATCCCGGGCCCGTCATCCCGTCCGTCGCTCTCTCCCAGGTAGCGGCTATCCGTCGCCCGGCGTCCCCGGCGACGGCGAAACGTACGGGGGTGCGTGCCGCTTCGTCACCCGAGCGTGGCCCCCATCCGCCGCTGTAGGTTGCAGCGATCACAGGCGACTCTATCATTCGGCGTCCGCGACGCGATTCGCTCTCGAGAGACGGTTGAGACCTGGTGGAAGACGGTCGGTACATCATTGGAGTGGACCTCGGCGGGACCTCCATCAACGTTGGGGCGGTCCCGTTCGAGGGCGGAACGGTGCTTGGAATGCGTTCCCTTCCGACCGAACCCCACCACGGCGCGAAATTCGTCGTCGACCGCATGGTCGGCCTGATCCAGGATGTGATTCGTGACGCGCGTCGCGAAGGAGATCTCGCGGCGGACTTCGCGCTCGGGATCGGTCTGGGCTCACCCGGTCCGCTCGACAGAGCGAGCGGAACGGTCATCGAGACGCCAAACCTCGGGTGGAGGAACTTCCCGCTTCGCGACCTCATCGCGAACGCCGTCGGTCTGGAGGCCGAACTGGACAACGATGCGAACGCGGCGACGCTCGGGGAGTGGTGGCAGGGCGCTGGCCGTGGTGTCCGGTCGCTCGTCGGGGTGACGCTGGGGACGGGGATCGGCGGCGGGCTGATCCTGGATGGTGAAGTCTATCACGGCGTGTCGGATGCGGCGGCCGAGATCGGACACATGACGATCGATTCGACCGGCCGGAAGTGCAACTGTGGCAACTACGGATGTCTGGAGGCCTACGCTTCGGGGCCCGCGATCGCCGCCCGGGCTCGAGAAGGGCTGGAGGCCGGTGCGCCGAGCCTTCTCCCGGAAATGGTGGCGGGTGATCTCGAGCAGATCACCGCGGCGACGGTCTCGGAGGCAATCGTCGCCGGAGACGTCTACGCGGCCGACGTCATGAGGGAAACGGCGAAGTTCCTCGGTACAGGCGTGGCGAACCTGATCAACCTGCTCAATCCAGAGATGATCGTGATCTCGGGAGGGGTCACACGTGCCGGCGATCACCTCTTCGAGCCGCTTCGGTCCGAGGTTCGGAAGCGCGCGTTTCGCGAGGCGGCCGAGTCTTGCCGGATCGTGGCGAACGAGCTCGGCGACATGGCCGGAGTCATCGGGGCCGCAGCCACGTTCAGGATCGTCCGTTACGGTCCGCTCTAGGAAAGACGACGTATGCCGAGACTAGGGGTGGTGGGGACGATGGTCTGGGACACGATTCACGCGAGTGATGGGGGCGAGGTCGCACCCGTCGCGGGATGGGGCGGCATCGCGTACGCCCTCGCCGCCGCGGAGGCCGCGCTCCCGGAGGACTGGACGATCCTCCCCATCATCAAGGTGGGCGCCGATCTGCGGGAGCCGGTGGATCGCTTCCTCGACTCGCTGGGACGCGTCGAGTCGCTCGACGGAGTGCTCACCGTGCCGGAAGCGAACAACCGAGTCGAGCTGTTCTATCACACGGCCGGCCGCCGGTGCGAAAGGCTCACTGGTGGTGTGCCGGGGTGGAGCGCCGAGGAGATCCTCCCGTTGGCCCGCTCCTGCGACGCGCTCTACGTGAACTTCATCGCGGGGTGGGAGCTCGAGCTGGCGACGGCGACCGCGTTCCGCGCGGAGGTCGAGGGCCCGCTCTACTGTGATCTCCACTCGCTCATGCTCGGCGTCCACGAGGACGGCATGCGCGCGCTCCGACCGCTCGAGTCCTGGCGGGCATGGCTGTCGGCCTTCGACGTGGTGCAGCTGAACGAGGACGAGCTCCTCACGTTGGCCGACGGCCGGGAGGACCCGTGGACGCTCCCCGCCGAGGCTGTCGATTCGTCCACACGGGCCGTGCTCGTCACGCTCGGGGCCCGGGGAGCCGCCTGGGTCGCCGCGCCGGGGTTCGGTGACGGGGGTGACGATCGGCCGCCGGGCGTTGGGGAGCCCACATCGGCCACGCTGGAGCCGGGGCGCGACTCCGCCGCCGGTGGGGTCCGGTCGGGGAGGGTCGAGCCCGAAACCACCGTCGACGAAGCGGACCCGACCGGGTGTGGCGACGTGTGGGGGGCGACATGTTTCGCGAGCCTGCTCTCCGGTGACTCGCTGGACGATGCGATGCGGTCGGCGAATCGGGCGGCGGGCAGAAACGCGGCGCACCGTGGAGCGACGGGGCTGAGCGAGTACCTTGTATCTTCGACGGGTCTGGTGACGGGGGGGAGATCGACGTGAGCCGAGTCATCGAGGTGCCGGCGACGCTCGACGAAGCGGCTTTCGAGGAGCTCGTCACGGCTGTTTCGACGGTCGGCGGCGAGAACTCGCGCCTGCTGCTCGACGCTCGTCAGGTCTCCTGGGTCTCGCCCTATGGTCTCATCGGACTGCTGGCGATCGGTCAGGCCGCTCGCCAGCAAACCGGTCTTGCACCGCTCATCGAGCCGCCAGACGATCCCGATGTTCGCTCGTATATCGATCGCATGCACTTCTGGGCCGCGGCGGCCGATGTGTTCGAGGTGGATGCCCGACACCCGCGCCGGCATGGCGAAGTCGACACGCTTCTCGAGATTACGGCGATCCGTTCGCACGAGGACGTTCACCGGGTCGTCGAGGGCGTTCGAGACCGGGCTCAGCGGATCCTGCTCAACCAGCTTCACTACACCCGTCCGTCGGTCATCCACTTCTCGGTCATGCTCTCGGAGGTGTGTCAGAACATCCTCGAGCATGCGGACTCGATCGGTTGGGTGTGTGCTCAACGGTATCATTGGAAGCGACGTCTCGGGCGCGACGTCGTGGTTCTGGCGGTCATGGACGTGGGGGTCGGGTTCCAGGGCTCGCTGGGTGCGGAGCACGCGCGCCGCTATGGCGAGAGGTGGTCGTCGGCCGCCGCTCTCGAGGCGGCGTTTCTGAACGGGGAGTCCCGATTCCGCGACCCGGGTCGGGGTCAGGGCCTCCAGGCTATCCGTCGCCAGATCATAAAGTGGGACGGGGCGGTGCGGATCCGGAGCGGTGACGCCATGATCGCCCGCGTCCCGGAGTGGGACGACACGCCGCAGCTCCAATCCGGTCTGACGCGGTTCCCTGGAGCCCAGGTGATGATTGTGCTGCCGGAGCGGGTGACGGGGGAAGGGGAACAGGGATGATGCGGACCGCGGTGTCTCACACCCGTCTCTACAGCTATCTCGTGACCCGGCATACCGGCCGCGCCGTCCGTACGAACATCGAAGAGCAGCTGGCCGTCTTCGAGGAGACGGTCCTCGCCGTCCTGGACCTCGAGCACGTCGAGCTGATCGACTTCTCCTGCGCCGATGAAGTCGTGGCGAAGCTGGTCACCATGCCGGGTGTGATTTCCGGTCGGAGGTTCTTCCTGTTCCGGGGCATCGCGGACCGGCATTCGGAGCCCATCGAATCCGCGCTTTCCCGACAGGGGCTCGCCGCGGCCGGAGAGACCATCGATGGCGATCCGTTCGTGATGGGGGATATCGAGCCGGAGTTCGAACGCGCGTGGCGCGCGCTGTGGCGCGTCGGCCGGGCCGCTCCGACCGGGCTCGCTGAGCAACTTTCCCTCACGATCGAGGTCACCACCGAGTTGCTGACCGGTCTCGACTCACGGGGCCTCGTGATTCGTGACGGTGACGATTACGTCTCGTTCGGTCGCGCGCTCGCCGACGCCCCGGCGTCGATGGACGGGGCCCCCGTCGATCCCGCGACGAGGTGAGCGCACGCCGCCACGCGTCCGCCACCGCGGCCGCCGTGATCGTCGCCGGCGGGATCATCGTGACGTCCGCGTACTTCCTGCTTCGAACCTCGATCCAGTCACGGAGCGGAGCCGAGGATCTCGATGGACTGTCCGCGGGCGTGGACGTCAGCTACGACGCGTGGGCCATCCCGGCGATCGTCGGGCAGTCCGAGCTGGACGTGATCCGGGCGCAGGGGTTCGTCCACGCCGCGGAACGCCTCTGGCAAATGGAGCTTTTTCAGCGGATCGCACGGGGCCGGCTTGCCGCGATCTTCGGCGAGGCGGCGGTCGACACCGACCGGCTCATCCGGACCCTGGATCTCTGGGGTGCGTCGGGGTCCGCACTCCGGGTGCTGGAGCCGAGGGAACGGCGACTGCTCGAAGCCTACTCCGAGGGAGTCAACGCGCGGGTCCGGTCGTGGCGTGGTCCGCTCCCTCCCGAGTTCCTGATCCTCGGCATCGAGCCAGAGCCCTGGAGCGCTCAGGCATCCCTCGCGATTGCCCGGATCATGTCATTGGATCTTTCCGGCTGGCAGACGGAACTCGAACGGATTGGAACGCTCGCACGCCTCCCGGAGCGCCTCCACGCGGACCTGGCCCAGACGTATCCGGCCTGGGCTCCCACGATCATGCAGGACCAGGTCACGGCCGACCTCGCGTTGACCACACCGGAGGACGGGACGCCCGGTCGTGCGACGATGTCCGCCCGGATGGGACGGGGGGCGCCCGGCGACCCTCGTGGCCCGTCGCGCGCGGGTCCGTCCGACCCAGACGACGTGACGTACCGGTGGGATCCGCTGCAGACCCTGGCTTCTTTCGCGTTGAACGCGTCGAACTCCTGGGCGGTTGGCGGATCGCGGACGGCGGACGGCCACCCCCTGCTCGCCAACGACATGCACCTGTCGCTGCGAGCGCCCTCGACGTGGTTCGTGAACGGCCTCCACGCGCGGGCGGACTCACTTCACGTTTTGGGCTTCTCGATCCCGGGGGCGCCCGGCGTTGTGGTCGGACTGAACCGGACGCTCGCCTGGGGCTTCACGAACGCGATGCTGGACGACGGCGATTTCATCGTCGAGAGCCTGAATCTCGACGGCTCGATGTACCGCCTTGGGGACGAGTGGTATCCCTTCGATACGACAACGGAGAGCATCGACGTCAGGGGCGGTGAGCCGATCGATCACGTCGTCCGGCGGACGGCTCGCGGGCCTGTCGTCACGGATGTCCTGCCCTCCGCCGGGCTCACGCTCTCCCTTCTCTGGACGGGTCTCGAGCGTCGAGGAGCGGCCACGGCCCTCTTCCGCATGGACCGGTCCCGGACCGCGGAGGAGTTCCGGAGCGCCCTGGGATCGTTCCAGAGCCCGCATCAGAACGTGATCTATGCTACCGCCGACGGGGAGCTGGGCTACCGGCTCGTGGGCTCCATCCCACACCGGGACGGGGTCGACGGAAGCGGGCCAATTTCGTTTGAGCTGCTACCGGAGGGTTGGTCGGGTTTCGTCCCGGTCGACTCGATGCCGGACCTGCGCCGGCCGTCCACGGATTACCTGGCGAGCGCCAACAACCTTCAGGTGCGCAGCGTGTTCGGTGTCGTGAGCACGAGGTATCCGCTCCCCTTCAGGGCTCGTCGCATCGACGACGTCCTGTCGGGCGCGCAGGGGTGGACGGTCGCCGACATGGTGGCTCTCCAGCTCGATACCCACTCTCTCTGGGCGGAACGGCTGCTGCCTCGCGCCATCGACGCAGCGAGACGGATCGGGGAGACGCACACGGCCGATTCTCTCGAAGGCTGGGATCTCGAGGTAGCCGTCGATTCGCCGGAGGCCGCGTGGTTCTATGTGTGGCTGTTCGGTCTGCGTGCGCGGATCGCGGCGGATGAGCTGAACGGAGATGGGGTGTTCTCCAAGCTGGCGCTGGACCGGATCCTCGAGGCGGGCGGCTCGGAGTGGACGGACGACGTGAGGACGCCAGCGCGGGAGACGCTCGAGAGTCTCGAGGAGGAGGCGATGCGCGCCGCCATCCAGCTCACGGCCGGGCAGTCCTGGGGGCAGCTTCACCAGGAGAGATCCGTACACCCCATGGGGCAGGTCGCGCTGCTGGACCGGCTGTTCAGGTTCAACACCGGGCCGTACCCGTCTCCAGGGGGTCCGCACACGGTCCGGGTGGACGATCCGTACCGCTGGGACGCGCTGGACGACGCGTCCTGGACGCCACCGTTCATGAACGAGTACGGGCCCAGCGAGCGGTTCGTGGCCCACATGGATCCGGCGGGCCCAACGGGGCATTTCTTTCTTCCCACAGGACAGGCCGGGAATCCGCTCGACCGTCACTATCGAAGCATGACGCCATACTGGGTCGAGGGCCGCATGGTCGAGGTCGCCGTCGATCCGGACGTCCAGCTGGCTAGGGAAACATCACGCTTGAGGCTCCGTCCCCCGCGTTAGCCGCGCGAATCCCGATCGAACCCGCCGCAATCGACCGAAACCCCGCGAAAAACGTGGGTTTTCGTTGACTGGCCCGCGTCTGAACCGTAGCTTTTTCCGCCATGACAGCCGCCACCGACAGCGCGATTTCGCGCAAGATCGAAGAAGTCCTCGACCAGATCCGACCGGCGATCCGGGCCGACGGGGGAGACGTGCAGCTCATCGGGTTCGATGAGGAGGACGGACGAGTCGACGTACGAATGGTCGGTGCCTGCTATGCCTGCCCGATGGCGATGGCCACCCTGCGAGCCGGGATCGAGCAGCGCCTGAAGATGGTGCTCCCCGAGGTCCGTTCGGTCGAGGCGGTCGAGTAGCCGCGACGAGCCCCGGATGACTGAACGCGAAGACCTGCCGCGGCCACTGCCCATCATGGGGCAGGAGCCCCCCCACGAGGGCCCTCCTCGACCGACGACCGACCGAGAGGCGGCGAGCCGGCATCCGTCGGATGCCCCTCCGCTCCCCGGTGTCCGACACGTCGTCGGCGTGAGTTCCGGCAAGGGAGGGGTGGGGAAGTCGACCGTATCCTCGAACCTCGCGGTGGCGTGGGCGAAAGCCGGCCTGAAGGTCGGGCTTCTCGCCGGCGACATTTACGGACCCGACATCCCGACGATGTTTGGTGTGATGGAGAAGCCCCGCATCTCCGATGAGAGAGTCGTGCCGATCGAGGCGCATGGCGTGAAGCTCATGAGCATCGGCTTTCTCATCGACGAGGATGCCCCGGCCATCTGGCGCGGCCCGATCATCATGGGTGTCGTTCGACAGTTCCTTCAGCAGGTCGATTGGGGCGAGCTCGACGTCCTCGTCGTCGATCTGCCGCCCGGGACCGGTGATGCCCAGCTTTCACTCTGCCAGCTCGTCCGGGTGAACGGTGCCGTGATGGTGACGACCCCACAGGACGTAGCGGTCGGGGGAGTTCTACGGGGGATCC
>JAOTZH010000151.1 GCA_029861425.1 Gemmatimonadota bacterium | reverse complement strand
TCATAGGGCGTCGGGACCGGATTCCGGATGGTCTCAGACGCAGGATCGCGCACGTGGAAGAGCGGACGACTGGGGGCGCGTCTCTCCACTTCCGCGTCGCGATGGACTATTCGGCCCGCGACGCTCTGTTGCGGGCGGCCGGCCGTGTCGCCGAAGGGATCTGCCCCACCCCCGAGGCCTTCGAGCGCTCCGTGTCCGAGGCGATTCACGCACCGCTCGGCACGCGTGACGTGGATTTGCTGATCCGCACGGGCGGAGAGCAGCGACTGAGCGACTTCCTGCTCTGGGAGTCGGCCTACGCCGAGCTCCTCTTCACGGACGTCCTGTGGCCGGACTTCAGCGAGGCCGATCTCGCGTCCGCCGTCCAGGATTTCGCCGCGCGCGATCGGCGATTCGGAGGCATCTCGCGAGGACCAAGCGGAGCGACCGCAACGTCGCCCCGCCAACGGATGGCCGCGCGATGAACGAACGCGCATTGCCCCTCCCGAGCCGGGCTACGGAGTTGCGCACGCCAGCGTCTCCGGGACCTATTCCAACGACGTGGAAGGGAAGGCCCGGGTGCAGAACGAGGTCGGAATGGAGAGGTGGATGAGACGCATCCGCGGCGCAGTCGGGACGGGCCTGACCTGGGCGGTCGGATGGGCGCTCGCCGGTCTGCTGATAGGCTGCTCGGAGGCAGGGGCTGATCCATGACTGAACACCTCGACAGCTACGAGGGCCCGAGCGGCGACAGCGCCCTCGTACGGCTGCTATATCCGGCGCCCGCCGAGCGGCGCGCGGGCGCCATCTTCAAGTGGTGGGAGAAGCGCCGACTCCCGTACAACCTGATCGTCGGTGCGTCCGGGCTCGCGACGCTCACCCTCAATGCACTCGTCTTCGGGCCTCCGAGCGGAGCGGCCGAGGTCTTCTTTCCAATCGCGGCAGTCGGGATCTTCGCGAACATCGCGTACACGCTCGGTTCCATCGTCGAGGTCACGGTCAACAACCGCTGGGGCAGGAATGTGCTCCCCGTCGGCCCCGTGCTGTTCCGTCAGGGAGTGCTGTTCTCCGTCGGCCTGACGTTCGTGCTGCCGACGATCATCATCACCATAGGTGCGATCGCCAGGACCCTGGGTTGGATTTTCGGGGGGTAACGCCCCCCCTTCTTGCCATGCAGCCCTTCCTCGTCTGTATCCACGACGCCACTCCGGCCTATGCCCGTGAGACTCGGGCGATCATCCGGGACCTCGCGCCCCTCCTCGGGCAGCGTCTCTCCCTCGGCGTCGTCCCCGACTGGCATGGCGAGTGGCCACTGGCCGCGCACCCCGACTACTGCCGGTTGGTCCAGGAGAGCTCCGAGGAGCTACTCCTGCACGGCTACTTCCATCGACGTCAGCGAGGGCGAGGGCCGACCACGTGGCTCACCGACGGCGGCGACGAGATGAACGGTCTGGATCCGGAAGAAACTCGCCGCACCCTCGAGAGTGGACAGCGTGTCTTGACCGAAGTCTTCGGGGAGCCGGCACGGGGGTTCCTGGCACCGGCCTGGCAGCGCGGGCACGTGCGCATGGGGGGAGATATGCCCGGGCTGGACCATACGCTGGGTTTCTTTTCGCTGGAGTCACGGGCGGGCCGGAGCGTCCCCCTTGCGACCTCGACCTGGGACTGTGGCCGCTGGGGCCGGCTCGCGTACCTCGGCCACGGGATCGGGTGGCTGCGTCGGTCCCTGGCTCGTGGAGTCCCCACACTGGCGATTCACCCCAGAGATCTGGCGCGGGGTTTCTGGCCGACGATCATGCGGCTCACCCGGGAACTCCTCGAGACGGGCCACGAACCGAGTACAATGGCCTGCTTGCTCGAGGCGAGTGGCAATGATGTTGAAATCGATACTTGACGTCGTGATGGAACGGCGAGCCCGTCGGCTGCTGGAGCACGTGGGCCCGTGGCTGCCGACCGAGGGATCCCTGCTCGACCTCGGCTCGGGGACCGGACACGTCTCGGCCCGGTTGGAACGGGAGCTGGGACTCGAGGTGGTCACCGCCGACGTGAGCGACATCCATGTAGTGGGACGGCCTCCGGTGTTGATCGCCGACGGGGTCCTTCCGTTCGAGGACGGTGCGTTTTCGGCCGCGCTTCTCCTCTTCATGCTTGCCTACCCGAGCGAACCGGCCGCCGTCCTCGCGGAGGCGGCTCGCGTCACCCGGGGGCCCATCATCCTGGTGCAGTCGCTTCATTCGGGTCGTCTCGGCTACGCGTGGCTTCGCATCCGCGAGTTTCTCTGGACCACCGTGGCGTTCCACGTTTCGAAGTTCGTCGGTTACGTCCCTCCGGGGGCGGAGTTCACCATGAACACCCGGCGGTTCTATACCGCCCGGGAGCTTCGGCGGGACCTGGCGGCGGCCGGGCTACGGATCCGGTCACGCCGTGAGAGGCCGGTGCTTCCGGGCAGCGCACTGGTGGTCGCCGGGTGGAGCCTGGAGCGCGATGACTGAGTGTCGTCTCTCCTTCGTGATCCCGGCGCGTAACGAGGAGGCGCTGATCGGCGAGGTCGTGGAGGCAATCCTCGCCGCTGTCGCTCGGACAGCGGGTGTGTCCCGGCACGACCTCTGGCTCCCGGACACCGCCTTCGAGGTCGTCGTGGCGGACGACGGGAGCGAGGACGCCACCGCGGCGATCGTCGGAGCCTTTGCCGATGACGTCGGCGTCCGATTGATCCCCTGCGACGGCCGGACCTGCGCCGCGGCACGCAACGTCGGGACTGCGGCCAGCTCCGGGCGCGTGCTCTGCTTCGTCGACGCGGACACCATTGTTCCCGAGACGGCCGTTGACCGCATCCTGGAGCTCCACGAGGAAGAGGGGAGGTGCGTAGTTCTTTATCGACTCGCCTCCCGGGAGCCCGGGTTCCGAGCCTGGGTCTGGTGGAGCTTCTGGGGGCTCGCGCGACGTCTCCCACTGGCGAGGGCCAAGTCGATGCCGGCGTTCATGAGCTGTGACCGCGCGCATTTCGAGACCTACGGCCCCTTCGAAGAGTCCTGGTCGATCGCCGAGGAGTGGCCGCTGACCGGGGCGGCCTATCGGTATCAGCGTGCGCGCTTCCTCTACGATCGAAGGCTCACCGCGCGCACCTCCAGCCGGCGAATGGAGCTCCAGCCCTTCGGCTACCTTCGGACATTCCTGAAGTGGGTCTCGGTGGTCCTCTTTCGCCGGGCGCGCACCGCTCCCCTGAATCGGATTCGACACGAGGCAGGCAATCGATGATGCAACTGAACACGACGATTCTGATCCTGGGCGCGGTGGCGTTCTCGGTGGTGGGACAGCTCTTCTTGAAGTCCGGGGCCCAACATCTGGCCGGGGCAGGCCGCCTCGACTTCCTGCTGGCCGCCGCCCGGGACGTGCATGTCCTGGCCGGGCTTCTGGCCTGGGCAGCTTCGACGGTTTGCTGGCTCTACGTCCTCCGAGTCGCCCCCCTGTCGAGGGCCTACGGGCTGACCAGCCTGACCTACGTGCTCATCCCCGTGGCGAGCGTCTACCTCTTCGGCGAACAGCTTCGCCGCCTGCACGGCGTGGGCACGGTTTTGATCATCATTGGTGTCGCCTGCTTGCTCTACGGGGATTGAAGCGGCGATGCGGAAGCTGGGGGAGCGCGCCTACTTCCTCCTGTGCCGGGCTCTGGGGTGGTGGCTCCGGCACGCCCGGTATTCGAAGGCGCGGATCGTCACCCAGGATGGCGAGCCTCAGGTGCGAAAGCAGCGCCTCGTCTACGCGCCTCTTCTGGTCTGGTTGGGTGGCCCGCTGGTCCGGATCCTGGACGCCGGCGTCCGGGTCCTCCCGCAACGGGATTGGGAGGAGCGGGAGCGCCGGATCTACCGGAGCCTCCGCCGTGCCCCGATTCGAATCGATGCCGACGGGACGCTCGTCCTGCCGCTCCTCGCTGGAGAGACGCTCGCGACCCTGCTGGAGGATCCGGAGCTCGAGGGGTCGGTCCGGACGAGGGCCATCGAGCTGGCGGTCGTGGCCCTCGCCGAGTTCCATCATCTGGGATTCAGTCACGGCGACGCCATGGCCGAGAACGTGCTGATCGACCTCGACGCCGGCGTCGCCCACTGGTTCGACTTCGAGACCGTTCATGATCTGCGTCGCTCGATGGCCTGGCGACGTGCCGACGACGTGCGAGCACTGCTCGCCACCTGCCTGGTCCGAACCGTCCCGGCGGAGCTCCCCGATGCCCTCCAGCTCATCCTGGATGTCTACCGGGACGAAGGAGCAACCCGCTGTCTGGCCACGAGCTTCACCCCGTTACTTCGACGCTCCCTCACCTTCCACCTCGCCCAGGCGGGGCTGTCCTTTCCGCGCTACCGGGAGATCGCGAACCTTTTGAGAGAGCGCACCGATTGCTCTGACCGAGGAGCGATCCAATACTGAGCCGCGTCCGGCGTGGTCTCGTCGCGTCTCGCCATACCCCGGGGGTCTCATGATTCGGAGTCCGATGTTCGGGACGGCTGCCCTGCTGCTCCTCACGGCATGTGGGGCCGCGGCACCCTCCGCAGCCCCGACGCCCTCCGAAGTAAGGCTCCCAGAGAGCTGGAGTCTGATCGATCGGGCGCGCTCGGTCGAAGGTGCGAACGGGATGGTCGTCTCGGCGCACGCTCTGGCCAGCGCGGCGGGAGTGGAGATTCTCGAGGCCGGCGGCAACGCGGTGGATGCTGCCGTGGCCGTAGGCTTCGCGCTCGCCGCCGTGCACCCGGCCGCGGGCAACATCGGTGGCGGCGGCTTCCTCGTCCATCGGTCGTCCGAAGGCGATGTGCGCGCTCTCGACTATCGGGAGAAGGCGCCGGGCAAGGCCACCCGCGACATGTTCCTGGACGGGGATGGGAATCTCACGGACCGCAGCGTGGTAGGTCACCTCGCCGCGGGCGTCCCGGGTTCCGTGGCCGGCATGTCCGAAATGCATCGCGAGCTCGGGAGCCTGCCCTGGGCACGGCTGCTGGAACCGGCGATTCGTCTGGCCGACGGCCATCAGATCGACTCGGTGCGCTCACGCCTGCTCCGCGGCGGGCTCGACGGTCTTTCGCGGCTTCCGGTCACCCGCCGGACGTTCCTCGATCCATCGGGGGATGCCTGGGCGCCGGGCTCCATGTGGCGGCAGCCGGAGCTCGCCGAGACGCTTCGCCAGATTGCCGAGGGCGGTGCCGACGCGTTCTACACCGGCCCCATCGCCGATCTGATCGTCGCGGAGATGGAGCGGGGCGGCGGGATCATCTCCAGGGCGGACCTGGCGACCTATCAGGCCGCGTGGCGCACGCCCGTAACCGTGAACTACCGCGGGTACGCGATCCACTCGATGCCGCCATCCTCATCCGGCGGCGTCACGATGGGTCAACTCCTGAATATCGTGGAGGGATACGACCCGCTCCCGCCGTTCGGATCCGCCGAGTTGATACACCTCGAGTCGGAGGCGATGCGCCGCGCGTTCACGGATCGCAACGTCTACCTCGGGGACCCCGACTTCGTCGACATGCCGGTCGATCGGCTGCTGTCGGAGGCGTACGCCGCAGAGTTGCGAACCGAGATCCTCCCCGACCAGGCCACTCCCACACCCGAGTTCGTCACGGCGATTCGCGAAGGACAGCACACGACGCACTACTCGATCGTGGACGCCGAAGGGAACGCGGCGTCGGTCACGACGACGTTGAACGCAGTCTTCCTGAGCGGCGTCACGGTGACCGGCGCGGGCTTCCTGTTGAACCAGGAGATGGATGACTTCGCCGCGGCTCCGGGCCGACCCAACCAATTCGGCCTGGTGCAAGGCGAGGCGAATGCCGTGGCGCCTGGCAAGCGGATGCTGTCGGCGATGACACCTTCGATCGTGGTGGATCCCGGCGATCGGCTACACATGGTGGTCGGTGCGCCCGGCGGGCCCACGATCATCACCGCGGTCTACCACGTCATATCGAACGTCATCGATCATGGCATGCCCCTGGCGGACGCGATCTCCGCTCCGCGTACTCACCATCAGGCGCTCCCTGATGTGATCCAGCACGAGCTGGACGGAGTCATCGACGCCGAGCGCACGAAGCTGGAGGCCATGGGGCACGTGCTCGCCCAATACGATTGGGGCCGCTTCATGGCCAACGTGAACGCGGTGCGCAGAACGTCGACTGGTTGGGAGGGCGTGGCGGATCCCCGCCTCGGTGGAGCCGCCAGGGCGTATTGAGCGGCGAACGGACCTGAGGTATCGGCTTTCTCGTCGAGGCCCTACGATGCGTGGTCCCTCAACGCTGGAGATCCTCGCATGCGTACCCGATTGACCCTCTGTGTCATCGCTCTCCTCACGCCCCTCTTGCTCCCGCCAGACCCGGCTGAGGCCCAGCTGCGCAGGATCCGCAGGGCTGCCGAGAGCGCGGTGAACAGCGAGATCGACCGGCGGATCCAGAACTTGATGGCTAACGCGATCCGCTGTTCGCTCGGCGATCCCTCGTGCGCCGATGACGCGGCCGACGATGAGGAGGTCATCTACACGGATAAGAACGATGAGGTCATCGTCGACGACGACGGCGTGCCGATCACCGACCGGGACGAAGCCGCCGAACGCGCCGGCGTCGATCTGGCCGAAGAGTCGGATCCGGCCGAGGAACCGGGAACCGGGGTCTGGGCCAATTACGATTTCGTGCCGGGGGATCGCGTGCTCTTCGCGGAGGATTTCACCGGCGCTGATGTGGGCGATTTTCCGCCCCGTCTCGAGTTCGTGCACGGGAACATGGAGATCGTGGACTGGGACGGAGAGCGGTGGCTACGCGCGACCAGCGGCTCGACGTTCGCCGTTCTCCTTCCGGAGACGCTGCCCGAGCAGTTCACGCTCGAGTTTCCCATTCACTGGGGAAACGGGAACATGTGGGCCCGGGTCCTGTTCGACGTCGAAGAGGGCGTGCTCCCGCGACCGCGCGGAGCGAATGCCTATCAGCCACCGCATATCCAGATCGACGAGCGATACACGGGGATCCACGACTTCCAGGGCGACTCGCCGGTCTCCACGACTGCGATCTCGGGGCGGATCACGGGGGGGCCGACCACGTTCCGCGTGATGGCGGACGGCCGGCACGTGCGTGTCTATATGGACGAGCAGCGAGTCGCGAACATCCCGCAGACGGACCTCGGACGCTCGGAACGCATCCACGTTCTGTTGGCGGACGCGACAGACCAGAACCCGACCTTTGTCGGCCCCATCCGAGTCGCGGCCGGGGGCCGTGACCTGTACGACCGATTGAGCGACGCCGGCCGGGTGGCGACACAGGGCATTCTGTTCGACGTCGACAGCGACGTGATCCGAGCCGAGTCCACGCCCACGCTGGAAGAGATCGGAGAGATGCTGGTGGATCACGGCGAGCTCCGCATCGCCATCGAGGGCCACACCGATTCCACTGGGGACGACACGCACAACCTCGACCTGTCGGATCGCAGAGCGAACGCCGTGCGGCAGTACCTGATCGACGCCTACGGCATCGATTCGAGTCGGCTCGAGGCGCAGGGTTACGGCGAAGCGAACCCCGCCGACAGCAACGACACGCCCGAGGGCCGCCAAAACAACCGCCGTGTGGAGCTGGTCCAGCTGGGCGGATAGACGCTCAGCGTCGGCCCATGTGATCCAACACGAGGTGGACGGAGTCGTCGACGCCGAGCGCACGAAGCTGGAGGCCATAGGGCACGTGCTCGGCGTGAGGTCACCCTCCGGATTCCCGTTCTTCCGCGCGGACAAAGGGGGCCGACCATACATTTCCTCCTCGACGGCGCGGACGTAAGGAGGCTGATCCATGAAGCGGAGACGGCTGATTGGGACCTAGAGCCTTGCTCCATCCGACCAGGTGTGCGGTCGCCCCACTCATCCTCGGACTGATTGGTACTGGCTGCGGCGAGGGCGGCGGGGAACCCACAGGCCCCGGTTCCGGCCGGCCGACGGCCTCGATCGATTCCCCGGCGGACGGGGCGAGCTTCGTCAACGGGATGACGGTCGGATTCGACGGGGTCGCTACCGATCCGGAGGACGGGTCGCTCAGCGGCGGTGCGCTCGTCTGGACCTCGAGTCTGGACGGACGCATCGGAACCGGCACGTCCTTCACTCGGAACGACCTGTCGATGGGTTCGCACCAGATCACACTGACGGTCACGGATGGACGGGGCGCCACGGGGACCGCGGGCGCAGCCATATCGATCACCGACGTCGCGGTGCTCGCCGCGGGTGGGTCCAGCAACGCACATCGTGCCCTGCGCGGACTGGACCGCAGGACGGACCTCCCGCAGCCCGTGAGCTCGTCGTACTACGATTCGCTGCCGGGCGGCGCCCTGTCGCGGTATCTCGGGGAAGACTCGGAAAAATGCGCGGCTCCGGGTTGCTGGAACCGCTGGTTGTGGGCGCTCCGCACCATGCCGCAGGGTGATGTGTACTGGTTCCAGGTCGCCGCGTTTACGACCGATAGTGATTCCACGGACCTGCGCCGCGCCCGTCAGGTGGCCGACTCGCTCGTCAAGTACCGGCGCGAGCCCCTGGTCTTCTCGGGCCTCGGGACGATCCCGAGCTGCACGTGGGCGGACTGGCGGCGGTCGGAGTGGTTGGCCGATTCGCTGGTCGCCCTGGGCTACGGCCTACGTGGGCCGACCGTGGCGCTCAACGCGAACGAGGTCACGGCCGACGGGTGCCACCCCAACCGTGCGGGCGAGGATAAGTGGGGAGCCAGCTTGAGCGGATGGGACTACGCGCGGTAGGGCGTCGCCCCAACCGCCGCCCCTCAGGGGGATTCGTCCCCCGCGCCGACGAGTGCAGGATCGGCCGTCAGTGCCCTGTATAGCGAATCGGCGATGATCTGATGGCCGCGGACGTTCGGATGCCCGTCCCAAGGCGCCACCTGGAGCTCCTGGATCGGGGGCCCGCGGAACACGCGGGACAGATCCACGGTGCGGTAGCCCAGCGACTCGAGGAAGGGCGCCTGCTCCGCGTAGAACCGCTCCGGCGCCGGGGATTCCGTCGCCGGTAGGAAGATCCACGCCGGGACGATCCCCCGCGCCGACGCCGCCTCCAGCATGGTCTCGTACGCCCATGCGACCAGCCTGTCATCGTACTGTGCGAGAAGTCGGCTCGCTTCGTCCTGCCCCATCCCCTCTATCACGCCCGACTCTTCGACGATGTCTCGGAGGAAGGGGTCTGGGATCTCGATACCGTTCCGAGCCATCCTCGCTAGATGAGTGCGAGCGGCCTGATCCTCCGCGCCGTACCCGAACACCCAGACGGCATCGGGTTCGAACTCGAGTGCGTGCGGGAGGAGAAACGCGTTGCGCAACGGCTCGAAGCCGGGTCTCGCGAAGTTGAGTAGCTCGTAGCGCCGGAAGCCGGTGGGCAGGTCTTCGTTCAGCCGGCGCTCGACGAGCGCCTCGAAGTTCTCGTTGTTGCCGACGCCGGACCCCAGTAGATAGGAAGCGCCGAGCATGACGACCCGGTACGTGTCGGGCGAGGGTTCGCGATCGTACTCCTGGTCGCGGAATCCCCACTGGTTCGTTACGAACGGCGCGGCGTGGAAGACGATCGATGCGTCGGGGACGAACTCCTTTTCGAAGAAGTCGTTCGTGAAGCGGCCCGCGTCCGTGAACTGGATGAACAGCCAGTCCTCCGGGCGGTCCGCACCGACCTCCCACGCGCGACTGTTCAGGCGGCCCGCACCGACGAGGTTCTCGTAGTACCCGCGCCGAATGAGCTCGGCGTCCCGCTCGTTCAGCTCGCCCAACCGGATCGCCCGAAACGCCACCTGGGTGTCGACGTCCAGTCTCTCGGTGACGGCGGGTCGGACCGCGATCGCGAGTGCCGCGAGCCCCACGCCGATCGTGGCCGCCTGCCGCGCGAACCCGGT
>JAOTZH010000150.1 GCA_029861425.1 Gemmatimonadota bacterium | reverse complement strand
TGTATGAACGGTTGGGGGCCCTCGCGGAACCGCTGGAAGAGGACCTGGACGTGACGACGAAAGTGCTCGCGGGACGGGCCGCCAAGGAAGTCGCGCGGCGCTCCAAGCACGCCGATCTCGTCGTCATCCCGACACACGGACACACGGGGCTCGACCGGGCTCTGCTGGGTAGCGTCGCCGAGAGTGTGATTCGCCGATCGGCGTGTCCGGTGATGGTGCTGCCGGCGGATCGGTCACACTTCCTGAGGGACGAGGAAGAGATCGCGGGAGATTCCACCGAGGCGTACGCCTAGGTCCGAATCCCGCGGAGTTCGGACGACGTAGTCTCTCGCGAGGCCTTACTGCCGGGAGGGCCGTAATCACATGTCTGCCGGGGGCGAACCGTGGAAGACATCGTTCTTTTGATACCGATCCTAGCCGTGCCGAGCATGGCCGCCGTGCTCATCGCGTTCAGCCCGCTCGGGAAAGCCCTGGCGGCGCGGCGCGGCGCGGCCGACCCCGATCCGTCATTGCTCGTGAAGCTCGACGAGCAAGAGAATCGGCTGATCGTGGCCGAGGACGAGATCGAGAAGCTGCGCGAGCGCGTAGAGTTCACTGAACGGTTGCTCGCCGCACCCGTGCCGCCCGGGGGCGGGGAGGACTGACGCGGCTCCGTCGGCCCCGAACGCATCTCAGTCGAGCGGTGGACGGCGTTGGTGCCAGTCGGTCGCCATCTGAAATGCGTGCGCGACGCTCAGGATCTTGTCGTCCGCGAACAGGTTCCCCACCAGAGTGGTGGTCAGCGGTTGCGGTCGGGAGCCCTCGTCTTCGGGGTCTCGTGGCCCGAAGTCGTACTGGACGATCGCGGCGGGGTGTCCGGTCTCGTTGGTCAGGCCGACCTGGCCCGAGCCCGTCGCGAACATGTCGAAGTCTTCCATGACCTTCGCCACCTCACGCATGGCGATCAGACGGCGACGCTGAGACTGGACGAAGTCCATCGCCAGGAGCTCGCGGCCTCCTCGGAAGCGGCCCAGACGCCGGCGTTCCTGTTCGCTCGCGTCTTCGGGGATCGGCGCTAGCTCGCCTCCGGGCGCGATGTGGAAGTCGAACGCGGCGGCCGACTCGGCGCCCAGGGCGCTCGTGGGCGTTCGGGGAAGCTCGGGTAGCGGTCGGGGGTCGGCCCCGAGCTCGCCCAGCTTCGCGAGAAACGACTCCGGCGCGTCCTCGGTGTATCCGATGCGCAGCGCCGAGAGGTCCAGCGCTCGGTCGAAGTCGAAGGGAGCGGTCAGGGAAGCGGGGTCCTTCTCGTCCGAGCCGTGGATCGCATTGAACACGAGCGCGCAGTCCTCGATGGTCCGGCACATGGGCCCGATCTTGTCCATGCCCCAGGCGAGCACCATGCCGCCGTAGCGGCTGACTCTCCCGAAGGTCGGCCGCAGCGCGCTCAGGCCGTTGCGGCGGGCGGGGGACACGATGGACCCCCGCGTCTCGGTGCCGATGCCGAACGCCACGCACCCCGCGGCAGTGGCCGACCCGGGGCCCGCGGATGACCCGCTCGACCCTTCTTCCGTGTTCCAGGGGTTCCTCGTTCGACCCCGGTACCACATGTCCCCTCTGGCGAACTCGCCGGTCGCGAGCTTCGCCATTAGCACGGCGCCGGCGTCGCGAAGGCGGACGGCGACCTCGGCATCCAGGTCGATGACCCGGTTTTCGAAGTCGGCGGACCCCCAGGTCGTCGGTGCGCCGCGAACCGAGAACAGATCCTTGAGTCCGTAGGGGATCCCGTGGAGCGGGCCGCGCCAGTTCCCGGCTCGGATCTCGGCTTCCGCCTGCTGCGCCTCCTCGCGCGCCCGATCCTCGAGAATCGTCACCGCGCACAGGAGGACCGGGTCGTACCGTCTCATCCGGGCCATGTAGACGTCCAGGAGCTCGGTCGGCGAAACCAGGCGCTCCCGAATCAGTGCGGACAGGCGGTGCACCGGAAGAAACGCCAGGTCCTCCTCATCCGTCGGGATCGGTCCGGACCACGGCTCGACCCGCGAGGGGGTCGAAGCGAACGGATCCCCGCCGTGCTCGCGCCAGAGCTTCTCCATGAGCGCCCCGGTTCCTCCCGGATACGCCTGAAACTGCATCGCGGGCGGCTCTCCATTGCCCAGCGGGATCGAGGCCTCCTGAGCGATCTGCCAACCCTCGACCGCCGGCGTGGGGAGTGTGGTGGGGGAGAGACCCCGCAGCGCCCGGGTGTCGACGGCCGACACCGCCGCCGTGGCCGCCGCGAGCTTGATGAAGTTTCGACGTTCGAGGGTCACGGATCCTCCCGCTGATGGAGCTCGCAGAGGAGCTCAGTGATCGTCGTGGTTGAGCTCGTACTCGCGTTGCGCCCGCACCCGCTCGCTCCCGAGCGACTGGTCCCGCTTCTTCGCGGCATCGAGGCTGCGCTGTTTTCGCCCCTCGGAGTGCACGCGCGGAAGAGAGAACTGCTTCTCCAGCTCCGCGCCCTCGCACGAGGGACATGCGGGGGTCTCCTCGCCTCGAATGAGCAGCTCGAACTCGCTACCGCAACTCTGGCACACGTACTCGTAGATCGGCATTCGCGGTTTCGTCCGGTGTAATCAGCGGTCGCCCGTCAGCGCTTCCGTGACCTCCATGAGCGCGCGGGCCAACTGTCGATGGTAGTCGTCGGACATCAGTGAGCGGAGCTCGAGGGGATTGCTCAGATGTCCGAGCTCGATCATGACCGTGGGTACAGTCGGTGATTGCAGAAACGGCCAGGGCTTCGGGATCGAAGTGACCGTGGTGCCGCCGGCCTCCAGCGCCTCGCCGGTGAGGCGGGCCGCCATGGAGCTCTCCGCGTCCTCCTCGAAGAAGTAGACCTCGGCGCCGTGAATCGCGGGATCGTCCTTCCCCATCGCGTGCAGCATGAGCAACAGGTCCGCCCCCGCCTCCTCTGCCACCGCTCGACGATCATCCCAGGCTAGCGCGTAGTCTCCGGTACGGGTCAGCCGAACGTCGAACCCATTTCTCACGAACTCGGCGGCCATATTGAACGCGAGCCGGAGAATCACGTCCTTCTCGAGGATGTCGCCGTGCACGACTCCGGCCTCGTCGCCCCCGTGGCCCGCGTCGATCACCACGATTGGTCGGTCCTGGGCCGAGACGCCGCCCGGCCCCAGGATCGCGCCGACGAGGGCGACGGCCGTCAGGACGCATCGACTGGAACGCTTGATTCGCATGTGGGGATCTTCCGGGGCGGTGGTCGTGGTCGCTTCAGCCATCCGTCTCGCGACTGAAGTGGTAGTACTCGTCATCGAGCTTCCAGCCTTCCGCGACGTAGAGCGCCCGCGCGGGGGCGTTGTCCCGATGCGTCTCGAGTGTAAGGTACGCGGCGTTCGTGTTCATCGCGTGCGCGAGGGCCGCGCGCATCAGCGCCTGGGCCACGCCGCGCCGCCGCGCCGCCGGATCGACGAACAGGTCGTTGAGCACCCACACGGGCCGCATCCTCACCGACGAGAAGCTTGGATAGAGCTGCGTGAATCCGACCAGCCGACCCTCGATCTCGGCACAGATGATGTGCGAGTCGCCGCTTTCGAGCCTGGCAGCGATGAACCGGCGCGCTCCCTCGGGATCGGACTCCTGTTCGTAGAACACCCGGTACCCGTCGAACAGGCCCGCGATCTCGTCGAGCCGATCGAGCATCCCCACCACGGTCGTCATCATTTCAACGCAGCGAGAACGTGATGGTGACGGGCTCGGACGAGGGGCCGAGGTTGCCCGTGTCGTCGACCGCGCGCGCGACGACTTCGAGCGGTGTCGTGCGCCCCGGAGTCCACTCGTACCGCCACGATTCGCGACCGGTCGCCGGGTGCCACCGCCCGCCGCCATCGAAGGACACCTCCACACCGGCCACGATCCCGCCACCGACATCGTTCGCCGATCCTTCGACCACCACCGATCCGCGTATGGTCGCGCCGGCCACGGGGCTGGTAATCACCGTCGTCGGGGGGGTCGTGTCCGTCGACGCCTCGGCACGCACGAGCTCCGGTTGGAGCGTGGCGGGCTGTACTCCCATATCGGCGAACAGGTTGACCGTGGCCTGCTGTATCGTCGGGTCCGGCGCATGCGGGTCGACGCCGACCCGGGTGTCGAGCCCGTTGGCGCGCTCCGGCGGAACGCCCGTGTCCGTGTCGTGATGTGCGTCGAGCCCCCAGGGCCACTGAACTGTTCCAGAGCCGAAGACCAGCGCGCCACTCTCGTGTCGATACATCACGAGGTGGTGTGTCGCGGTGCCCGAGTCGCAAGTCGATCCGTAATAGAAGCAAGCGAGGACGTTGTCGATCGTGGTCTCGGAGAGCCGGAACAGACCGGGTGGGCGATGTCCGTTGTCCGCATCCGAATCCCACTCGTGGCCGAGGATGCCCTTCAGGAGGACGGCGCGTTCGCCGGGCGCGAGCTCCGCGACCGGGGTGTTCCGCCAGAACCGGAGACGGCCGTACTCGGCGGGCACGATGAGCGGATCGTTACGCCAGGCGTTGACGGCGAAGAGCGTTCCCGTGAGGGCGTTCTCGGGCCAGGCGCCCTCGGGATTGAACGGCCGTCCGTCCGCGAACGTGCCGGTCCAGACATCCTCCAGCGGGTCGATCTTCGCGTCGTCCTGCGTCTCCTTGTACGTGACCAGAGTGCGAAAGGGAGTGCCGCTCGGGTCGATGCTGTCCTCCCACCGGGTCTTCCAGTACACCTCGTTGCCGCTGAAGAACGCGAGGCTCACACCCGCTGCCCGGGCCGACTCGACGTTTCGCCGCTGTTCGCCCGACCAGTATTCGTCGTGTCCCACCGAGAGAAACAGCCGGTGCTCGAGGAGCTCCAGACCGCGGCGGTGCGTGTCGATCCCGCTCGCATAGCTTACGTCGTACCCGTTCCGCTCCAACCAGCGAACCATCGGGTATTCGGAGTTGAACACGATGTTGACCGCACGGTAATGACGGGTCTCGAACGGACGGTTGTAGCTGACCTTGTACGCGCGTGGCGGTCCGCCGTGCAGCCGAAGGCGCTCGGGGTTCAGGCGTCCGTACACGCTGTGGCCGCCGTACCGGTTGTAAGCTTGCCAGGTCATGTCGGACGTCTGGAACAACATGTCCGAGCCACCCTCGTCGTCGCGCACCACGAAGTAGATGTGGCTCGCGCGTGGCTCGCGGAGCGCGTTCGCCATCTCCGGCTTGGTCCGGTACCACTCCGGGTCGTTCAGCGAGCCTTCGGGCTGCGGCGACGGTCCGAATCGGTCGTTCTGCCAGGTCCCCGGACCGACCGGGTCTTCCCGAACCAGCCGGGCGAAGTAGATCCCCGAGGTCGCATCCGAGGGGGCGGCCCAGGAGGCCGAGACGGCCCAGTTTCCGCAGTCGTACAATCGGGTGCGTGGGTCGGTCAGACAGTCCGGCTGATCCTGGGGGAGATCCGCCGAGGGCTCGACCGTGTCTACCCGCCGTGCTCCCATTCCGCCGTAGTAGCCCATCCGGTAGATGTCGAGACGATAGTCATCGGAGCTCGTGAGCACCCGGAAATCGAGCGTCTCGCCGGGCGCGATGCTCATGTCGTGCCCGAAGCCCTGGATGCTGGGGTCGCCGTAGCCGTTGATATCCCATTCGGTCGACGGATGGCCCGGCAGACAGTTCTCGGTCACGATCGCGTTCGCCGGCGCCACGCACGGATCGGCGGCCGCCGGCGGTTCGGACGCACAGCCCGCCGCTGCGAGAGCCAGCAACGTGCTGGTCTGCGTCGGCGCGGATCTGATTGATGTGGCGGACGATCGCATCGAGGTATCCCGGGAAAGAAGCGACTTGTCGCTCCACCATGCCGGGCCTCGCGCGGACCGGCAAGACACCGTCAGCGACCGAACAGATTCACCCGCGGTCCTCGTCGAACCGTGCGCCGCGGAGCGCATCCGGCAACCGCTCCACCGAAATCACCCGATACGCCGGATGGTAGGCCGATTCGAACCCCTCGGAGTGATGGACGGCCGGGAAGCCCTCCGCCGCACGCTCGCTCGCGTACCTCGCCACCGCCTCCGCCGGCCATGGGAGTCGCCCGGTGGCCCCGAGAGCCGCGGCAATACCGAGGGCGCACTCGAGCTCGCTCGTCCCGTCCGTCTCGGCGTTCGCGGTCGCGACGAAGGCCTCGAGGAGCCGTTCGGAATCGCCTCCGGCGGCGAGGAAGGGCCGCAGGTGGACCCGGGCGAACCGCCCCTCCTCGCCCAGCCGTTCGACGAGGGCCTCCGACGGGCCTTCCTGGAGCGAAGCGATTTCGCGATCCAGCCAGCTCCGAGCCCCACCTCGCGACACCTCGTGCTCGCTCCCCAGTGCGCCCTGATGGAGAGCCTTGTAGAGATCCGCCAGCTCCAGGCCGGGATATCGCTGCACATGGTCGTTGATCAAGCCGGCCCAGTGTCCGGCGGACGAGCACGTCGCGTCGTTCGGCTGGGCAGCCAGGGGCGCGCAGGCGGTGAAGGCGATGATGGCGACGGCCAGTCCGCGCCACGGGCCGGCCAGCCCTCCGGGGCAGTCGCGCGGGCCTGGACGCTGCCGAGTCTCGACTCGTCGGACAGTCACCCGAGACGCGCTCCGTTCGGCACGGGCTCTTCGGGAACGGCGAGCACGGGACGAATCCCGTCCTCGTACCCGATGTCGAAGAGCATCCCCTCCGACAGCTCTCCCGCCATCTTCCGCGGCGCCATGTTCACGACGAACACGGCCTGACGGCCCTGGAGCTCCGTGGGGTCTTCACGCTCGCCCTTGATCCCCGCGAGGATCTGGCGTTCATGATCGCCGAAGTCCACCTGGAGCTTCACGAGCTTGTCCGAATCCGGGATGTCGCCGACGGACAGGATCGTCCCGACCCGGACGTCCAGCTTCGACAGGTCATCGATCGTCACCGGCGGCTTGATGGCAGCCGTCAACGGGCCGCCCAGGCGGCGAGGATGTCCGCCTCCCGGTCCGCGGGGATTCCGCTTCTCAACTCTGCGCGCCGTTCCTCGTCGAGCGTGTTGAACCAGTCGAGCGTGTCGCTCGCGGTCTCGGCGATCGGGCGGCTTCGGAGACCATGCGCGAACGCTTTCGATCCGTCGATCTGATGCATCCCGAGATAGTCCCCTCTCGGCGGTGCCCAATACGTGAGAAACGAGACGTCCCTCTCCTCGAGGAAGTCCGCGTCTACCCAGGTGAGCTCCGCCTCGGACTCCACGGCGCCGCCGACGCTCTCCAGGAAGCGAGCCATCGAGAGCGACTCCCGGGGTCCGACGGCGTTGAACGTCCCGGTCGCCCGCTGCTCGACGAGGTCGATCATGAACGTCGCGAGGTCGCGGACGTCGATCTGCTGGATCGGATCCGAGGGACTGCCCGGTGCGAGCATCTCGCCGCCTCGCGCCATCCTGACCGGCCAGTACGTGAATCGATCCGTGGGGTCCTCGGGGCCCACGATGTATCCTGGCCTGACGACCTGGTAGGTATCCGGATACGCCTGCCGCGCCACCTCTTCAGAGAGGGCCTTGAGCGCTCCGTAGGTGGCCCCGTTCACCTCCTCCGTCGTCGGGTCGTCGATGGTTCCGACCGGCCCGTCTTCCGCCAAAGGGGCGGTCAGGTACGGCAGGTATACGCCCACGGACGAGACGAAGACGTACGCGCCGACGGAGTCGCCGAGGACCTCCGTCGACTGTCGCACCCAGCGCGGGATCGTCGCGGAGTTGTCGATCACCACATCCCACGTCCGGCCCCGAAGCGACTCGAGGTTGTCGTTGCGGTCGCCGATGAGCGTCTCGAGCTCGGGGAACATGCCCGGGTTCCGTCGCCCGCGGTTGAACAGCGTGACCTCGTGGCCCCGGCCCACGGCCGTCCGCACCTGATTCGGGCCGAGCCACCCGGTTCCTCCGAGGATGAGGACCCGAAGCGGGTCCGCGGCGGGGGTGGCCTCGTCGCTCGCATCTCCGGAGGAGCACGCGCCGAGGCCGGCAGCAGCGCCGGCCAGGGCCGACGTACGCACGAAGTCGCGTCTAGTGAAGCTCACCACAAACTCCTGTCGATATCAGTTGGACGGTTCATTCGCCGACATCAGATCGCGCAGTCGATCCGCGAGGTCGGCCAGACGACGCGTCTCTCTTCGCACGACCGAACCGATGGTCAGGCGCGGTACAGCATACATCGCCGCCAGGGTCACCGGTGCGAGGAGCCATCCGATCGGTCCGCTGCCCGCGACCACCAGAGCGGTTCCGACGGCCCCGACGGTGCCCGTGACACCGGTCACCCCGGCCGCTCCGCCCCCTGCTTCGTGGAACCGGGCCGCAATCGTGACGCGGGTCCCCCGGGCCGTGCGAGTCAGGGTCACGTTGCGTCCGCCGAATCCATCCTGATCCATCCACTCCACGTCGTCTCCGACCCCTCCAACGACCCCCTGTCGGTCGAGTGTCGCCCTGATGAGGCGTACGGCGGCGGCCCGGCCCGTTTCGTCCAGCTCGACCTCGTACTCCGCTTCGTACCGCACGTTCGTCGGGGAGCCCACGAACGCATCGAGCTTCGAGGTCGGGGCCGGACGAGTGAGGCGGTTCGCCGCCTCCTCGATCCGGGCGGGGTCGATCCCCGCCTCCACCGCCACGTCCTTGACCTCCTCGAGGGTCAGACCCTCCCCGGATCCCACGCGGGAAAGGGCCCGCGCGTCCCTCGGCTCCGTCGCGATTCGGAGAATCTCGGCGACCTCGCGCTCATCGAATCGACGCATCAGCGCGGCGCCTGTGGCCGGACGAGCCACACGCTCGGCGTGGCGGCTAGGAGCCGAAGAAGCGTCATCCGCTGCGCGCCGACCAGAAGAGAAACACCCCCGCGGCCAGCACGGTCAGGCAGATCAGGCGGAGCACGAACGAGTTCATCGACGCCACCCGCTCGACGATCCGCTCGAGACCCTTCTGGCCCATCAGAGGCAGCGAGATCGCCCCCATGACGGAGGCGAGGGCAAGGATACGAAAGACCAGCGGGGTAGCCGAGCCGTCCGCACCGAACCACAGAGCGACCGCCAGGACCACCCGGAGCGCGAAGCCGCCCCATACTCCGGGCCCGCCCGCGAACGCGCGGCCGAACCGGACCAGACCGGCCGGGATCGCGATACCGTATGACCCCACGGCCATCATGAAAACGGCGAAGATCAGAACGACGAGCAGCATGCCGCACACCTCAGGTTCGAGTCTGCTACGGGGCCTCAGGGAGACGCTTCGGGTGGGGACCGATCATCAGTGGGATTTCTCCTCGATCAGGGTCGACCCGAGATGGAAGTTGATGCGGCGTTTCGCCTCTGACCGCCGGTCGTTGGTCGTGTACACGGCCCGCGCGAGCTCGACGAAGCGCGCTCCGAACTCGCCTCGACGCTCCTGCTCGCGGATCTCGTCCTCGATTCCCCAGAGTTCTTCGTTCAGCCGCCGGAGTAGCGTCCGGAGATCCGAGATCTCGTCGTCCTCCGACACGGAGTCCGTCCAGACCTTCGTGAGCAGGTCCAACTCGCGCCGGACGTTCCCGAGTTTGTCGGGATCCTCGATGCGCTCGGACTTGATCTCGAGGATCGTGATCTTGTCGAGCAACTCGCCCGGCGAGACGGGGACCCGAAGATCGGTCATTCGGCCCCCGCGATCCGCACGACGTTCGAGTCTGTGTACTCTCTCATCCATCGACCTCTACGAGCTTCTTGCCAAACTCGCGTCTGAGCAGCCCCCAGCTGACGAGCGTCTGCACGATGACGGTCGCGACGGACAGGAGCCACAGGTGGCGAAGCTCGAAGCCGGACCAGGTCGTCAACCAGATGGCCGGGATCGCGAACGTGACGAGTCTCGTCGCACCCGCGACCAGCGAAGGCAGCGTATTCCCCACGGCCTGGAAGATGCCCCCGAACGTGAAGATCAACCCG
>JAOTZH010000286.1 GCA_029861425.1 Gemmatimonadota bacterium | reverse complement strand
GGCCGAGAACGACGCCAGGACGAGCGAGGAGAAGTACCGGAACATCCTCGAGACGATCCAGGAAGGGTATTTCGAGGTCGACCTCGCCGGGAACTTCGTCTTCTGGAACGAATCGCTGGTCCAGCTTCTCGGATACCGCCGGGAGCGGATGGCCGGCCTCAATTATCGTGCGTACACACGGGACGCCCATTCGGCCGCTGTGTTCGAGGTATTCAGTCAGGTCTATCGCACCGGGCTACCCGTGACGTCCTTCGGATGGGACATCCTTCGACCGGATGGGACGCGACGATACGCCGAAGCTTCTGCCGGTCCGGTCCGCGGCGAAGATGACGAGATCGTCGGCTTCCGCGGCATCGTCAGAGACGTGACCGCGCGCCGTGACGCGGAAGAACGACTCGAGTCGAAGTCCCGGGAGCTCGCGCGCTCGAATCGCGAGCTTCGGGAGTTCGCGTACGTCGCATCCCATGATTTGCAGGAGCCGCTACGGATGGTAGCCGGCTACACGCAGCTTCTGGCACGCCGATACGAAGGGAAGCTCGACGACGAGGCCAACCTCTTCATGAGGTACACTGTCGAGGGCGTCTCCCGCATGCAGGACCTGATCCGCGACCTGCTGGACTACTCTCGTGTGCAAACCCACGGCCGATCCTTCGCGATGGTGCCGCTCGGCAGCGCGCTCGAGTGGGCGCTCGCCAACCTCGAAACGGGGATCGAGCTGGCGAACGCCACCGTTGTCGCGGACCCTCTGCCCAGCGTGAAGGGGGACGCCACGCAGCTCGGTCAGGTGTTCCAGAATCTCATCGGAAACGCGATCAAGTTCCGCGGCGAGCGTCCGCTGGAGATCCGGGTAGGCGCGCACAAACGCGGCGGAGAATGGCAGGTGTTCGTACGGGACAACGGGATCGGCATCGAGCCGGAACACCGCGGTCGGATCTTCGACATCTTCCAGCGTCTACACGGGCGCGATGAGTTCGAGGGCACGGGGATCGGACTCGCCATCTGCAAGCGAATCGTCCAGCGGCATGGCGGCAGGATCTGGACGGAGCCCGGTCCGGGTAAGGGTACGACGTTCATGTTTACGCTACCGCGCGCGAGGACGCCGGCGCCCGACCCGATCGATCAGCTCCTGGGCGACCCGCCCCTGGCGTCGGGTGAGGGGGATCCGGTCGAACCCGACGAGGCGGATCTAATCGAAGCCGCCGAGGCCGATCTGGTCGAAGCCGCTGGCGAGCCGGATCCGGTCGGGGACGACTCCGAGACCGGCGCGGAAGCGGACCAGACGGACGTCGGGGGAGACCGTTCCCCCGCACCGGCCTGACCGGACCGTCAGCGCGGCGGCGGCATCCGGAAGCGAGAGGGCTCTCCGAGCGAGTCGTCCCGCCTGAAACGCAGGTTGCGGACGCGGCCGCTCGTCGATCTGAACCCATCGACCGCGCCATCTCCGTCCCGCGTGAACCGGAGGGATCCGAGCCACCACTCAGGTGAGGAGAACCGGTCGGCGGCGACCGGCTGAAGCTTGCTCGTCCCGTGACGAGGGTGTCGTAGCGACAGGCCTCCGTCGATCACCAAGACTCGGAGGCTCACCCCGACTTCGTCGCTCACGTAGACCCCCTCGTAGTCCCCGAACGGAATCGGGCTCCCTACGGGATCGATCCGTTCGAACCGCAGCGGCGGGTCGCCAGGACCCTGCACCACCATCGCGTCGACCGCCTGGTCCGTCGCTTCGAACCGCACCTCCAGCGAAGGATCGACCCCGATCATGTGGAAGACGCTGCCCCCGACGTAGCGGAGCCGCGTGCTGTTGCCGGGCCCCCGTTGGTACCACAGGCTCCCCCGGTCCAGCCGGATGGACCGCACCAGGTCGGCGCGCGCACTCCAGTAGTAGCCCGTCAGGGGCTCGAGATCCTCCTCGGAGATATCGACATCGGCCGGCTCGCGAGGCTCGGCCGCAGGATCCGGCTCACCGGACGGGGCGGAGCTCACCTCGTTCGACACGTCGATCGGCCGGCGGGACTCAAGTAACACGCGAGCCGCCCGGTGGGCCAGCTGCCCGGCGCCTACCTCGGCCGCGTTCGAGAGCACGACGATCGCGAGATCGTCGTCGGGGAACACCGCGAAGTGGCTCCTGAAGCCCGCGTCCGCCCCGCCATGCTCTATCACCCGACGACCGTCCCGTTCCCGCAGTCCGAGACCGAAACCGTAGGTCAGGGGCGCTCCGGTCGTCAGCTCCGTCGGCTCGGCCATTTGCGCGATGACGTCAGGAGCGAACCTCGGGTCGAGGAGGTTGGATGCCCAGAGGGCCAAATCCCCCACTGTCGTGAAGAGGCTGGTCGCTCCGACGTTCGAGTAGTTGAGGGGCGAACGCCGATACCCCCCTCCCGGCACCCGCTGATACGACTCGGCGCGGTTCCGCACGATCATCCTGTGATCGTCGTGCGCATGGGTGTCGGTCATCCCGAGCGGCGCGAACACCGCCTCCCCGGTCCACTCCCGAAACGTCCGACCCGTCACTCGAAACACGGTCTCCGCGAGGAGCGTGTAGCCGCTGTTCGAGTACACGTGTTCGGACCCCGGCTCGAAGTTCAGCTCTTCCTGGCGAGCAATCAGCCCCAGGATGTCCGCCCGGGTGATGACGTCATCCAACCGCCAG
>JAOTZH010000149.1 GCA_029861425.1 Gemmatimonadota bacterium | reverse complement strand
TGGCGTCCGGGCTGCCGAAGTCATTCGCCACGTACAGATCGGCGTCGAGGTCCCCATCGAAATCGAAGAACCTCGTCACGAGCCCCCACGCCCGAGGCGCTTCTTCGAGCGGATCGCCGTCCCCATCTCGAAAGGTCCCGTCGGTGAGCGGGACGGCGGCGAATCGACCGGAGCCGTCGTTCAGATAGAACTCGTCCGGGTCGGCCAGCTCGAAGCGACGAATTCGGTCCCCTACGCGCTGCACACGGTAGTGCTCGCGGAACCGATCCCGTACGCGGAGCGAGTCCCCGATCTGCTCGGCGATACCGCGGATGGTGCGTTCCGTAGGGCTGAACAGATCATCACCCTGAATCGTCTTGTAGTTCGCGAAGTACGGGTCCAGGTCCCCATCGCCGTCCACATCGGCCAACGCCAGCGTGGTGGACCCGTATGCGCCGGTGAAACCCGCGGGCGTTTCCGTGAACGAGCCCGCGCCGTCATTCAGGAGGAGCGCGTTCGCGCCGCCATGAACCGCGACGAAGAGATCGAGATCGCCGTCTCCGTCGGCGTCGGCGAAGACGGCGCCGCGCGACATCCGGTCGGAAAGATCGGCACCGGAGGAGGCGGTGACGTCCTCGAACTCCCACCCGCCGAGGTTTCGGTAGAGAGCATTGGATCCGTCGAGACGGCAAACGTAGAGGTCGACCCAGCCGTCGCCGTCCATGTCCCCGAGCGCCACGCCGGTGCCGTGCGACAGCGTGCGGTTGGCGAGACGTTGCTGCTCCGTCACGATCGAGGCGGTCGTGATACCGGTCGTCCCGGAGCCGACCTGGCTGAAGGAGCCCTCCGGACGCCCGGCGAACTGGAGCGGGCGGGACCGCCCGGTCTCCTCGTCCGACCAATCGATCACGACCTCGGGCTGCGGTACCCGGTCGCACGCCGAGACGAGCGCCACGAGGGCGAGCGGGAAGAGGAACGCCCGCGTGCGTCTAATCGACATCCCCTCGGAAGACCGATCTGATGCCCTCCAGCGCGGCCGAGGCGACATCCGCACCGCGGGAGAACACGCCGGCCAGACCCCGCTCCTCCATTCCGACGAGCGGAATGTCGAAGCTGAAGTGCACGGCGACCCCGGCGGGGCGCACGTTCTCTCGTGGATCCTCCCAACCGCCTTCGGGATCCAGGGCACCCTCGATGTGCACCTCCACCGTATCGGACGCCGCTCCGACCTCCTGGGCCACCTGTGTGAGGCGCGTTGCAAGAGCCTCGTTCCGGCTCGGATCCGACTCTCGCTCATCCAGCCAGAGGGCGGGAGGAGCCACGTCGATGTGGAGGAAACCAAGCATGACATCGGGGTCTAGTCCAAGGGCTGGAAGCTCGTCCTCGGCGGTCCCTCCCTCCGGTACCAGGTACGTGGACAACCCTCCCACTTCGATATTCGTGAGGCCCAGCGCCAACTCGTCGACGACCAGCTCGACCAGGGCCGACGGCGCGTGGAGCGTATCCAGCGCACCGGACTCGAGGATATCGAGTTCGGACTGATCGTACGCGAGCACGCGGAAGAACCACGACAACGGTTCCTGACGGCCCTCGAAGAGGTCCCGTACCCCGAGCCCGGCCTGTCTGAGGGCCCCGAGCAGCAGGGAGCCCATCTGGTGTCGGGTCAGCGTCGACAAGGCGCTTCCATCAGCCTGGGATCATGATGTGGGCGGTCGGCGAGCCGGGGAACATGATCCACGGACCCTCGGCGCGCGCGGAGGGCAGTCCCAGCTCCTCGGCTGTGGCGTATGGCACGTAGATCACGGTCAAACGGTTCGCCGACTCGAGGCTCCCGTCCCAGTCGGGCCCGGCGAATACCTGGTGCAGCATGCCGTGAGCCGGCATCTCGAGGTCCCCTGCCTCGATTTCCTCCCATCGCGTCTGGATCGACTCGCGACCGGTGAGCCCTTCACGCCGTAGCTCGCGGCCACGTGCCATGTATGGCTCGAGCCCGCGGTGATAACACGCGGCCTGAAAACGGTCGTCTCCCGGCGTATCCCCGAGGCAGATGAACTCGCCGGACCCCTCCTTCACGACCCGTGCGACGTCGTCCTCGACGACCATCACGGTGGCCGCGGCGCGCTCGCTCACCGGCAACGGAAGAACGGCGCGCTCCAGGTCGCTGATTCGCATGGCCTCTTGCGCGCCTGCCGCCGTCGGCAGCGCCACGAGGGCGACGAGAGGTGCGACGAATCGGCTACATCGTGACATACCAGCCTCCTTCGACGGATTGCCCGCGCGTCGAGTCCGAACCTCGAGCCCATTCGGCTCATGCGTGCCGCGGGGCGGAATCAATAGGTGCGGCCCACGGTGCGGGCGCAACAAAACCCGAGGGCGATCGGCGTTGCGTCTCCGGGTGGCGTACTGAAGATTCGCCGCCTGGCCCCGCCGACTCGGGGACCCCGGCGCCGCGTCGAGCCGTGCCGGACTCAACGGAAACTCCACGAAAAGTGCGCACAACGTGAGCCTTAGAATCGCCGTCCCGGGGGAGACGACCCCCGGCGAAACGAGGGTCGGCCTCACCCCTGACGCCGTGAAGCGCCTGGCGTCGGAGTCGATCTCGATCTCCGTGCAGGCGGGCGCGGGCGAGACCGCCGGCTTCGGAGACGAAGACTATGAGGCCGCTGGAGCGAGCATCGTGGCCGATGCCGCGTCCCTGATCGCCGACGCCGATGTCGTGCTCAAGGTGGCTCCGCCCGCGAAGCTCGCCGACGGCACTCACGAGGCCGACCTCATTCCGGAGGGTGCGCTGCTCGCGTGTTTTCTGCAGCCTCACGACAGTGCCGACCTCTTCGCACGACTCGCTGCGAGACGGGTGACCGCGCTGAGCCTCGAGCTCGTCCCCCGGATCACGCGGGCGCAATCGATGGACGCGCTTTCATCTCAGAGCAACCTCGCCGGCTACAAGGCCGTCGTGATCGCTGCCGACTCGCTCGGGGCCATCTTCCCGCTCCTGATGACCGCGGCAGGGACCCTTTCGCCGGCCCGGGTGCTCGTTCTGGGTGCCGGGGTCGCGGGGTTGCAGGCGATCGCGACGGCGCGGCGGCTCGGCGGAGACGTGTGGGGATACGACATTCGCACGGCGGTGAAGGAGCAAGTGGAAAGCCTCGGGGCCCGGTTCGTCGACCTCGAGGAGGGCGCGCCGGCCGACGCGGAGACGGAGGGCGGATACGCCAAGGAGCTCGACGACGCGGAGCAGGCTCGGAAGCGCGAGCTTCTCGCGGACCACGTGTCGAAAGCGGACGTGGTGATCACGACCGCCCTGGTCCCCGGCAAGGCGGCGCCCGTTCTGATCACGGACGACGTGGTCGCTCGCATGAAGCGGGGGAGTGTGATCGTCGATCTTGCGGGGGAGGCTGGCGGCAACTGCTCACTCAGCAAAGCCGGCGAAGTCGTCGAGTCTCCAGGGGGAGTAAAGATCCACGCACCGGTAAATGTGCCGGCCACGCTTCCGACCCACGCGAGCCAGCTCCTCGCTCGCAACCTGACGGCTCTGCTCAGGCCGATGATCGGCGACGACGGCGTGGCGGTAGACCTCGACGACGATGTAGTCGGGGCCTGCTGCGTCACCCATGACGGAACCGTCCGGTTCGGCGCGTGACCGTCCCAGACTACGAGACGAGGCTCTACAGATGACCGGAACGCTGCTGGTCGGGCTGTACGTGTTCGTCCTGGCGATGTTCGTCGGGTTCGAGATCATCACTAAGGTCCCACCGAAGCTGCATACGCCGCTGATGTCGGGATCGAACGCGATCTCCGGAATCTCGATCGTCGGGGCCCTGCTCGTCGTCGGGGCGGGGGAATCCCCCGCGATGCGCTGGATCGGCCTCGTGGCGTTGATCATGGCGACGGTCAACGCAGTGGGCGGCTTCATGGTCACCGATCGCATGCTCCAGATGTTCAAGAGCAAGGACGGCTGAGCCCATGTCGATCTCGACAGTCATCGCGATTACGTATCTGGTCTCCGCCGCGCTCTTCATCCTAGGCCTCAAGCGGCTCAGTCACCCGGAGACCGCTCCGGGCGGGAACCGGATGGCCGCCGTCGGGATGCTGCTGGCCGTGGCTGCGACGCTCCTCGACGAGAAGATCCTCAGCTTCACGTGGATCGTGATCGGGGTGCTCGTCGGCGGCCTGATCGGAACGGTCATGGCCCGCACGGTGAAGATGACCGCGATGCCCGAGATGGTCGCGGTCTTCAACGGGTTCGGTGGAGCCGCCTCGGGCCTGGTGGCCGTCGCCGAGTTCCTCAGGATTTCGGGCTCCGGCGAGACGATGGCCGCCGACGCCGGAGTCTCGATCATGGCCGGCACGATCATCGGCACCGTCACGTTCTCGGGCAGCCTGATCGCGTTCGGGAAGCTGCAGGGGTCCGTGACGGGCAACCCTGTCCAGAACGCCGGTCTGCGGCTTCTGGCGATCGCGCTCGGTCTCGGAGTGCTGGGCGCCGCCGGATACCTGATCATGGCCGAGATCGACCCGAGGGTGTACTGGGGCCTGGTCGGGGCCGCACTGATTCTCGGCGTGCTGTTCGTCATCGCGATCGGTGGGGGCGACATGCCGGTCGTGGTGGCGCTGCTGAATTCGTATTCGGGTCTGGCGGCGTCGGCCGCGGGCTTTGTCCTGGGCAACAACGCGCTGATCATCAGTGGCGCCCTCGTCGGAGCTTCCGGTCTGATCCTGACCAGCATCATGTGCCGGGCGATGAACCGTTCGCTGTCGAACGTGCTCTTCAGTGCGTTCGGCTCGGCAACGGCCGCGGGAAGTTCGGCCGACGATGGGGACAAGGTGGCGACGCCGATCGAAGCCGAGGACACCGCGATGATCCTGGCGTACGCGAACCAGGTCGTATTCGTGCCCGGTTACGGTCTCGCGGTCGCGCAGGCGCAGCACAAGATCCGTGAGCTCGCCGATCTCCTGACCGCCCGTGGCGTGAGCGTTCGCTATTGCGTCCACCCGGTGGCCGGTCGAATGCCGGGACACATGAACGTGCTGCTCGCCGAGGCCAACGTCCCGTACGATCAGCTCTGCGAACCCGACGACGTCAACCCGGACATGGAGAACATCGACGTCACCGTGGTCGTGGGTGCCAACGACGTCGTGAATCCTCTCGCCCGGGACGACGCGTCGAGTCCGATCGCCGGGATGCCGATCATCGAGTGCGACAGAGCGAAGAGCTGCATTGTGATCAAACGGTCGCTGTCGGCCGGATACGCGGGGATCGACAACCCGCTCTTCTACAAATCGAACAATCGGATGTTCTTCGGCGACGCGGCGGACGCCCTCGGCCGGATCGCGGAGGAGGTCAAGGAGCTGTAGCCGGGGTGAACGAGTCAGACAGCCGCCGACTCCTTTCCATTCCAGGCTCAACGATCAGGGCGAGACCGGATTCGTCGCGCCCTACCTGTCCTACCTGCTCCGGCGCCTCGACGAGGCACCCTGTGCCGGCACCTCGCGCGTGTCTCCCCACATCTCGCCGCCAGACGCCGGTCCGCCCATCATGAAGTGATGAGAGTCCGGCCCGCGCCCATCGAGGTCGCGTACCGCCTGGTCGCCGTCGACGATTGATGGCCGTCCGCTGACCCTGGAGGTCTCAATGGACCGTCGCGCTTTTCTCGCCCTCTCCGGCGGCGCCGGCTCGCTGACACTCGGCCTGGCGGCCTGTGCTGACCCGAGATCGCCCGGGCGCGCGGGAGCCGACGAGTTCCCCACCGATCCCGACGAGATCGCCGCGCTGTACGCTGACAACATCTACACGAGGCTGCTGGGAGTCCGACCACATCTCCCGGCACACGAGCACGTCTCGAGGCTCGGCGGCGGCCGGATGGCTCCGGAGGTCATCGCCGCGATGGCCGAAGCGAACGACTTCTTCGTCGACATGCATGAGCTCGGGCGCACGGCGGGCGAGCGGATCGCCGACCTCATGGGCGCGGAGGCCGCGCTCGTCACTTCCGGCGGGTTCTCGGCCATGGTGCTCGGAGCTGCCGGCTGTCTCACCGGAACCGACAGCGATCGGGTACATGCTCTCCCGCGCCCCACCTGGGACCGTACGGAGTGTCTGATCCAGACGCCGCACCGGTTCGACTACGACCGCGCATACCGAGACGCGGGGATGACGATCGTCGAGGCGGCGGAGCGCGGCGCCTTCGAATCCGCTATCTCCGAGCGGACGGCCATGATTGCCGGTCTCGCGGCGGCGGAACGGCAGACTCTGTTCGCGCCTCCGGCGCCGACACATTGGGCCCCCCCACCCGATTCGACGGTGATGACCAACCGGGAGCTCATCGAGATCGGGGGTAGGCGGGGCGTTCCCGTGCTCGTCGACATGGCGTCCGACCTTCCGACGGGCGTCGGCTTGCGAGAGTACCTCGAGGCGGGAGCCGACCTCGTCGTCATCAGCGGCGGCAAGGGGCTGCGCGGCCCCCAGTCGTCCGGGATTCTGGCCGGCCGAGCCGACCTGATCGAGGCGGCCCGGCTGAACGCCTCCCCCAACGACGGCATCGGTCGTGGGATGAAAGTCGGTAAGGAGGAGATCATCGGACTGATCGTGGCTCTCGAGCGCTACGTGGCACTCGACACGGACGAATGGGTCGCCGGCTGGACCGAGATGGCGCGTTCGATCGCATCCGAGCTCTCGGACGTCGCGGGGCTGCGCGCGGAAGTGGTCGAGAATACCGCCGGGTACCTCGATGTCGAGCTCACCTGGGACACCGATGTCATCCCGCTGACCTCCGATCAGGCGAAGGAAGGGCTGCTCGTAGGCGACCCGCGGCTCGCCTACCTGATGACCATTCGCACGCGCTGCCTCCGTGAGGGAGAGGACGTCCTGGTCGCTCGGCGCCTGCGCGACTTCTTCTCCGCGGCGGCGCGCGGAGCCGGCGGGTGAGCGCGACCCCAAGGGACCCGTGCCGCGTCTCGGACGGCTTCGTGGCGGTCCTGAAGGCGGACTGTCCGACGTGTCGCCTTATCGAGCCCGTCCTGAGCCGAATCGAGGCCGAGGCCGCGCTCGTGGTCTACACGCAGGATGATCCGGGCTTTCCGTCCGCGGTGACCGACCGGATCGACGACGCCGCGCTCCAGCACTCTTTCGAGCTCGACATCGAGACGGTGCCGACGCTCATCCGGTTCGAGGGGGGCGCCGAAGTCGATCGCACGGAGGGATGGAGCCGCTCTGAGTGGGAGCGTGTGACCGGCACGGAAGGGCTCGGAAGCGACCTCCCCGAGCACAGGCCGGGCTGCGGGTCGAAATCGGTCGAGCCCGGTGCCGCCGAGGCACTCCGCGCGAAGTTCGGTGACACGGGAATCGAGGCCCGATCCGTCGCGGTCGGCCCGTATGCGGACCCGATCGAAGCGTGCTTCGACCGTGGATGGACGGACGGCCTGCCCGTCGTCCCGCCAACACCGGAGCGTGTCCTCCGGATGCTCGCGGGGACGCCGCGGGCACCCGACGAGGCGGTCGGTCGCATCCCCCCGGACCTGGCGGAGTGTACCGTAGAGAAGGTGGCGATCAACGCGGTGCTCGCGGGCTGCCGTCCAGAGTTCATGCCGCTTCTCCTCGGCATCGTCGAGGCCGCGCTCGTTCCGGAATTCACGCTGCACGCCGTCACGTGCAGCACCTGTTTCAGCGCGCCAGTGATCATCGTGAACGGACCAATCGCGGCACGACTCGGCATGAACTGCGGACTCAACGTCCTCGGGCCGGGCAACCGCGCGAACGCGACGATCGGGCGAGCGCTGAACCTGCTCGTCAGGAACGTCGGCGGCGGCCGGCCGGGCGAGATCGACCGGGCCACCTTCGGATCGGCGAGCAAGTTCACGCAGTGCTTCGCCGAGGATGAGTCGGATCCGGACTGGGAGCCGCTCTCGGTCTCCCGTGGAATCGAACCCGGTGTGGACGCGGTGACCCTGTTTCAGGGGGAGGGTGTGCAGGGGTTCATCGACCAGAAGTCGCGGACTCCCGGCGAGCTCACCCGTTCGCTGGCTCTCTCCCTGTTTGCCGTGGGCCACCCCAGGCTGTGCGAGTGGGCCTACGCGCTTCTCCTTCTTTCACCGGAGCATTATGCCATCTATCGCGACGCGGGCTGGGGGCGCGGAGAGATCACCGAGGCTCTTCACGACGCCCTGCATCGCCCCGGAAGCGAGCTCGTGGCAGGGGCCGGAGGTGTGGGCGAGGGCATCGAGGATGAACGGGCCGGGGAATCGGTACCAAAGTTCCACGCGGATGGCCTCTTGATCGCCCGGGCCGGCGGACCCGCGGGGCTGTTCTCGGCCATTCTGGCCGGCTGGCCGGGTGGGCGAGCGCGCGAGGATTCACACCCGATTACAAGAAGGATCATCACATGAGCGACCCCGCGGCCGTCCTCCACGATCCGACCTCCGAGACCACGTCAGAGATCCGTCCGCGACGGACGCCGCCAGCGGATCTCGCTGGCAAGGTCGTGGCACTCCAGGGGATCGGGAAGGCGCGCAGCTCCGAGTTTCTCGACCACATCGAGGACCGGCTGAACCGCCGAGGGATCGAGACGATCCGTACGGAAAAGGCCACCAACGCACGCACTGCGCCGATCGACATCCTGCAGCGGATCGCGACCGAGGCCCACGCCGTGGTCCAGGCGCTCGCTGACTGAGGATCCTGCACGTCGTGCGGTCTGCACGATCTCAAGGAGCTGGATGACCGTGGGGTGCCGGGGTGCTTCGTCGTCACGACCGAGTTCCGCGATGCCGCCGACATCCAGTCGAAGACCCTCGGCTTCGATCCGGCGATCGTCTGGGTGCCTCATCCCGTGCAGAACCGGACGCCATCGGAGCTCGAGCGGATGGCGGAGGACTGCATGGAAGACGTGCTGGCGCTGATTCAGGGCGGGGCCCAGGCGCGAAAGCGGGGTGCGCCCGGCGAAGCCTAGCTCGCCGCCCGCATCGAGCGGAACATCAGGAACGCAAGGACATAGAGGGCGAAACCGACCGCTAGAGTAAGCCTCAGACCGATGGTAAGGGCGAGCAGCGAAGCCGCCACGCCGCCCGCGGCGGTGAACAGCCCGTTCATGGCCCAGCCCCACGCCACCGCCCCCTCGTGCCGCCGCGAAGCCCAGAGGATCCCGAGGGGAAACGGCATCCCGAGGGCCACGCCGAGCGGCAAGATCGCGAGACCGGCGACCGCCGCCCGAGCCGGCGCGGGCGCGGACAGGACCCGGGCCGACCACGCGTCGTATGTCGCGAGAAAGAGGGCGCCGATCGCTAGCACCGCCACGAAAGGCAGGTACCATCGGCGCTCCGGGGTCACGTCGAACCGCGCGGCCAGGGCGGAGCCCCCGCCGGCCCCCGCCAGAAGGACGAAGATGACGAGAGCGAAGGTGTGAAGCGGAAACCCCACCGTCTTGATCAGCATGCTGAGGAGGGTCAGCTCGATCATGATGAACCCCGCGCCGAGGAGCGCGAAGTAGGTGAGCATCGGGGCCTTTCCCCGCCAGTCGGATCGGCCTGCCGGTGAGAGCGACAACGGCAGCAGGACGAAGACGGAGGCCAGCACCAGACAGATACCCCCCACCACGAACAGGTGAGCGATATCGAGTGGAATCCCCCCCCGCAGGGGCTCGTTCAGAAAGGCGGCGACGGATCGATCCACGACGTCGCCCCGGTCCTCCGACAGGTGGTCGAGGGACTTGCGGGTGAAGTTGAAATAGGGGCGGTCGTCCGTCACCGGCCCCACACGATAGGGAATCCGATCGAGAAGCTCGGCAGGCACCTCTCCGCTGAAGAACTCGATCGGGACGAACCCGTCCTCCGCGTCTCCGGGACGCTCCGCGACCGTGAACTCGCCGGTGGAAAGGCTGGAGAGACCCTCGATATGTGCGACCTCGTCCACCGTCCAGGGGGTCATCTTGATGAGGATCGTCGCGACCCAGTCGCGGACCCGAGCCCGGTGAATGACCAGGACGTGCCGCTCGAAGTCGTCGCGACCCAGCTCCGCCCAGGCGGACGCGGCGGTCGTGATGATGCGCGGGTACAGGTGGTGGTTG
>JAOTZH010000148.1 GCA_029861425.1 Gemmatimonadota bacterium | reverse complement strand
AAGGCGAGGCCCGGAGCATCCGAGAAGCCGCCGAGAAGGAAGCGGACGGAATCCGGAAGACTTCCGAGCTCGCGGGCCGCGAAGAGGCCCAGAAGCTTCGCGAGGACTGGGCCAACGAGGCGGAACGACGCCGGTCGGAGATCGAACGACTCGAGCAGCGCGTTTCCGAACGCTCCGAATCGCTCGACGACAAGCTCGAGGCGCTCGAGCAGCGGCAGGAGCGGCTCGACCACCGCCGCGAGTCCGTCGACGGGGACCGCGAGCAGCTCGAGCAGCGCGAGCGTGATCTGGCCACGCAGACCGAAGAGGTGAACCAGCGCCTGGAGATGCTCTCTGGTCTCGGGCGGGAGGAGGCTCGGCGGGAACTCGTCAGTCAGATTCAGGATGAGGCAAAGGCGGACGCGGCCCAACACCTGCGCGAGGTGCGCGAGCGGGCAAAACGGGACGCTGAGCGGGAAGCCAAGAAGATCATCTCCCAGGCGATCGAGAAGCTCGCCGTCGATCACTCCTCGGAAGCGGCCGTCTCGGTCGTGGCGCTGCCGAGCGACGACATGAAGGGCCGCATCATCGGTCGCGAGGGCCGAAACATCCGCTCGTTCGAGGCGGCGACCGGTGTCGACGTCGTGGTCGACGACACGCCCGAAGCGGTCATCCTCTCGTGCTTCGACCCCGTGAGACGCGAGGTCGCGCGCGCCGCGATGGAGCGTCTCGTGACGGACGGACGGATTCACCCCGGGCGCATCGAAGAGGTGGTGGACAAGGCGAAGGAGGACGTCGACAAGTCCATGCGAGAAGCGGCCGAGGAGGTCCTCTACGAGCTCGGGATTCACGACCTGCACCCGAACCTCCTCGAGGTGCTCGGCGTCCTGCGCTTCCGCACGAGCTACGGACAGAACCAGCTGCAACACGCGCGTGAGGTCGCCCTGATCGCCGCCAACATGGCCGCGGAGCTCGACCTCGACACGAGTCTGGTGAAGCGGATGGGCCTGCTCCACGACATCGGGAAGGGTCTGACGCACCAGCAGGAGGGGACCCACGTCGAGATCGGCTACGAGCTGTGCAAGCGGTGTGGTGAGAAGGACGGGGTATTGAACGCCATCAGGGCGCATCACGGCGAGGAGCCGGCCCGGTATCCCGAGACCTTCCTCGTGACCGCGGCGGACGCGATTTCCGGAGCACGGCCCGGCGCCCGTCGCGAGTCTTTCGAGCACTACGTGAAGCGTCTTGAGAAGCTCGAGGAGATCGCGAGCTCCTACGAGGGTGTCGAGAAGGTCTACGCGATCCAGGCCGGCAGGGAGATCCGGATCATGGTCACGCCAGACAAGATCTCGGACAAGGAGATGGCCGAGTTGTCCGAGAATACCGCCCGGAGGATCGAGAACGAGCTTCAGTATCCCGGGCAGATCAAGGTCGTCGTCGTTCGCGAGACGCGTACGGTCGACTTCGCCAAGTAACGAGCCGGCCGGGCGCCCAACGCGCGGCGGGAGCTGAACTGGTCGGCGACCCGTCGACCCATCGGAGAGTCATGCGAGCCAAACTGATCGACGGAAAACGTATTGCGGCGGACATCCGCGCCGACGTGGCGAAGGATGCCTCGGCGCTCGCGGCGGAGGGGGTGACGCCTGGCCTCGGGGTCGTCCTCGTGGGCGGGGATCCCGCGTCCCAGGTGTACGTCCGAATGAAGACGCGTGCGTGCGAAGAAGCGGGGATCGCGACCCGGGACATCAAGCCCGACGCCGACATCACGCAGGAGGACTTGCTCTCGATCGTAGACGAGCTCAACGCGGACCCGGATACTCACGGCATTCTGGTTCAGCTCCCGCTCCCGAAGCACTTGAACGAGCGAGAGGTCACCGAGCGAATCCTGCCCGAGAAGGACGTGGACGGGTTTCACCCCGTGAACCAGGGCCGGATGGCGCAGGGGGATCGCGACGCTTTTCGCCCCGCGACGCCTGCGGGTGTCCAGGAGCTGATCAAGCGCACGGGTGTCGACACCACGGGCAAGCACGTCGTCATCGTCGGCCGCTCGAACATCGTCGGCATGCCCATGTCCACGATCCTGCTCCAGAAGGAGCCGGGGGCGAACGCCACGGTCACGGTGGCGCACAGCCGAACGAAGGACCTGGCCAGTATTACGCTGCAGGGGGAAATCCTGATTGTCGCCGTGGGCGTGCCGGAGATGGTCAAGGGCGACATGGTCCGCGAAGGGGCCGTGGTCATCGACGTAGGGGTCAATCGGGTCGACGATCCGTCGACCGAGCGTGGGTACCGACTCGTAGGGGATGTGGAGTTCGAAGCCGCCGCGGAGCGCGCCGACTGGATCACGCCCGTGCCCGGCGGGGTTGGGCCGATGACCATCGCCATGCTGCTGAGCAACACGGTGCGAGCGGCCCGCCGGACCCTCGAAGGAGCGCCGGCCGGAGCTGCGTGATGTCCCCGGAGCAAGTCGGTGAGGGCGAACAGGGCGAGTTCTTCGAGCCTGCCAGGCCCGATGGACGGACTGCGGACACGGCGATTCCCGTATCGGTTCTGAACTACTCGACGCAGCGACTGCTCGAGGACCGGGTCCCGCAGCTCTGGGTTCGCGGCGAGGTCGTCAACTGGCGCGCCCATGCCAGCGGGCACCGTTACTTCCGGTTGCGGGATGAGGGGGGGCAGGTCGACTGCGTGATGTTTCAGGGGGACGCCCGGAGATTGCCCACCGACCCGGATGAGGGGATGGAAGTGGCGGTGTTCGGGCAGCCTACCCTGTACACGCAGCGCGGCCAGTTCCAGGTCATCGTGCGCGAGCTCGAGGCGAGCGGCGACGGACTCTGGCGGCTTGCCTTCGAGCGCTTCCGGCGGCAGCTGCAGGAGGAAGGACTTCTCGACCCCGCCCGAAAGCGCGCGATCCCGGCCTTTCCCCGTTGCGTCGCGGTCGTCACGTCGCGGGACGGGGCGGCCCTGCACGACGTGCTCAATGCGTTTCGACGCCGAGCCCCCTGGCTCGACGTCCTGGTCGTGCACTGCCGCGTACAGGGGGAGGGCGCCGCCCTGGACATCAGGGACGCGTTGGCGCGAGTCGGGCGTCTTCCGGCGGTGGATACGGTGATCCTGACGCGTGGCGGCGGTTCGATGGAAGACCTCTGGTGCTTCAACGAGGAGGCCTCCGTCCGTGCGGTGGCCGAATGCCAGATCCCGATCGTCTGCGCGATCGGTCATGAGGTGGACGTGACGCTGTGCGAGCTCGTGGCGGACTTGCGTGCGCAGACGCCGTCCGTGGCGGCCGAGCTCGCGGCGCCCGATCGTCGCGAGGTTGTTTCGAGACTGCGGGGCCTTTCGCTGGGGCTCGGCCGTGGACTCCGACGACGGGTCGAGCGTGGCCGGGATCGGCTGCTCGGCGTCGAGCGGCTTCTGCCCCGGATCCTCGAGGGGCGGTTGGCCCGCGCTCGGGGTCGGATCGCCGCGGTTGCCGGGCGACTCGAGGCACTGAGCCCGCTCAGCACGCTCGAGCGGGGGTATGCGGTCGCCCTCGACGCGGAGGGACGTGCGCTTACGCGGATCGGCAGTTTTGCTCCGGGCGAGGCCTTTCGTTTGCGGCTGTTCGACGGGGTCGTCGGTGCACGGGTCGAGACCGTCGAGTCTGCCGATTCGAGTGATGACGGAACGGAGACGCACCGTGAGTGAGAGCCCGAACACTGGATCGTCGGATGAGCGGGGACCCGCCGTCGCTGCCGCCGACATCGATTTCGAGCAGACGATTGACGAGCTCGAAGAGATCGTACGCAAGCTCGATCGAGAGGACGTCGGGCTCGACGAATCGATCACGCTCTTCACTCAGGGAATGGAGCGGTTGAAGGCCGCCCACACCTGGCTCGACGACGCATCCGGCCGGGTCGAGGAGTTGATCGAGTCGGCCTCGGGAAAGCTGGAGATGCGCCCCTTCGAGGACGAAGAGGCCTGAGTCGTTGGACCTCGAACGCGCACGACACGAAGTAGATCAGACTCTGAAGTCGCTGCTGGCGGCCTCCCTGGTGGAGGCCCCCAGCGCCGTGGCCTCACCGATTCGCTTCGCCGTGTTGGCTCCCGGAAAGCGGGTTCGCCCCCTGTTGCTCATGGCGACCCACACCGCCGCGCGTCAGGGACGCGACCTCCGGGCCGGTGAGCGGACGGCGGTGTTCCGAATGGCCTGTAGCGTCGAGCTCGTGCACGCGTACTCTCTCGTCCATGACGACCTTCCCTGCATGGACGATGACGACCTCAGGCGTGGCCGGCCCACGCTGCACGTCGAGTTCGGTGATCGCGCCGCGGTGCTCGCGGGAGCGGCCCTCATGCCGCTCGCCGTCGAGGTGCTGTCCACGGCGGCGGTCGACCTCGGGATCGGCGAAGCCGCGGCGGGCCGTCTGGTCGGGATCCTCACCGCGGCCTCCGGGGGCGCGGGCATGGTCGGGGGTCAGCTCCTCGACCTTCGAGCCGAAGGGCGCTCCGTAGGGATCGACGAGCTGGACCTCATCCACGAGGGGAAGACGGCGCGGTTGATCGAGGCGTGCTGTCTGATGGGCGGCGTCGCGGCCGGTGCCGAGGAGGCGGTGGTCGAGCGCCTCGGTCGCTACGGACGCGCCCTCGGTTTGGCGTTCCAGGTCGTGGATGACATCCTGGACGTGACTGGCTCGGCGAAGGCCATGGGCAAGACGAGTGGGCGGGATGCGGAACTCGGGAAGGCGACCTACCCGAACATCGTCGGACTCGAAGGCGCTCGGGCGCGTGCCGACGGGCTCGTCGATGTGGCCTTGGACCAGATCGCGCCGCTCGGGGCCGCGGGCGGGCTCGCTCACATCGCGCGGCTCGTGGTGGACAGGGAGAGGTAGGTCACCGTGACCGGCAGGACACCGACAATTCGACGAAAGGACTGACCCCGAGCGATGCGTGTCGCCGTCTTCGGAAACGCCCAGTACCACGACCTGGACAACGTCCTCCGCGAGCTCGACGAGATCGCGGATCGGCTCGCACTGGAGCTGGCGTTCGAGACCGATCTCGGGCGGGGCGGGTCTCCACCCGATCTGGAGGGAGGTGACTTCGACCTCGTCCTCACGCTCGGCGGGGATGGGACGCTCCTGCGCGGGGCGCGTGCGGCCGGACCGCACGGGATTCCGGTCATCGGCTGCAATCTGGGTCGCCTCGGCTTCCTGACGCTCGTTCAGCGCGAGGAGCTCGGCCAGGCGCTGGACGCAGTCGTCCGAGGGGACACCGAGATCGAAGAACGGGTCGCCCTGGACGTACGGATCGTGGGGGATGGAAGGACGGACGCGGCGACGGATCCGCGAGACGCGGAATCCTACTACACGGTAAACGACGCGGTCCTTCACAAGAGCGGGTTCGCGCAGCTCATCACCCTTCGCCTGCGGGCGGATGACGAGGAAGTGGGGCACTACAGCGCGGACGGCATCATCGTCGGTACCGCCACCGGCTCCACCGCGTACAGTCTTTCGGCGGGTGGGCCGATCGTCGTGCCGACCATGGAGTGCATTGTCGCGACGCCGATCGCTCCTCACACGCTGGCGGTGCGGCCGGTCGTTTTCCCCGCGTCCACGCGCATCACGGTGGAGCTGCTCACCGAGTCGGACGACCTGGCACTGACCGTCGACGGCCAGAGCGGGCACGCGCTCGGCCCGGGGGATCGGGTCGAGATCGTGCGGTCCGAGCATTCGCTCCGGCTCATCCGACTGCCCGGCCACCCCTTCTTCGGGGTGCTGCGAAGAAAGCTCCGATGGGGTGACGTGCGGCCGGTCGACGGGGAGTCGCCATGCTGAGAGAGCTGCGGATCCGGGACCTCGCCGTCGTCGAGGAGCTCACCCTCGAGGCCGGACCCGGACTCGCCGCTCTGACAGGCGAGACCGGGGCGGGGAAGTCGATTCTCGTCGAGGCGCTGGCTCTGCTCGTCGGCGGGCGCCCGTCGGCCGACATGATCAGGGCCGGGTCCGGTCGCGCCATCATCGAGGGACGCTTCGAAGTCGGCGACACCCCTCTTCTGGTGTCGGCCTGCGAAGAGGCGGGTGTAGACGTGGAGGATGGCTGGCTGATCCTCAAGCGCGAGCTGCGCCGCGAGGGGAGGCACCGTGCCTGGGTGAACTCGTCACCCTCCACCACGGGGCTGCTGAAGGCTCTCGGCGAGCGGCTGGTCGATCTGCACGGACAGCACGAGCACCAGCGGCTGCTCCACCGAACCGAGCAGCGACGGATCCTCGACGCCTTCGGAGGCCATACGGAGCTAGCGGGCGAGCTCGCCGCCGCCGTCGACGCTCTGTTGCTCGCCGACCGCGAGCTCGGGGAGGTGCGGGCGACGGCTCGGGCGGGAGTCGAGCGAGCGGACTACCTGCGGTTCAAGGCCGAGGAGATCGAAGCGGCCGCCCTCGAATCCGAGGAGGACGACTCGCTCACGATCGAATCCCGGCGTCTCGGTCACTCGGAAGAGCTGATCGATCTCTCCACGGGGCTGAACGCGGCCCTCTATGAAGCCGACGGGTCGGTCGTGGAACGACTGGGCGAGCTGGGTCGTGATCTCGCGGAGTTGGTTCGGATAGACGAGTCCGGGCAGCCCTTCGTGGATCTGCACGAGTCGGCCCTGCGTTCGCTCGAGGAGCTCGGCCGGGAGCTCGGACGCTACCGGGACGCGGTGGACCACGATCCCGCGCGTTTGTCGCAGATCCGCGAGCGTCTGGACGAGATCTACCGGCTCAAGCGGAAGTACGGCGATACGCTGGGGGCCGTGATCGAGGCGGGTCGGACGGCCCGTGTCGAGCTCGACGGAATCGAGGGAGCGGATGACGAGATCGCGCGCCTGGAACGCCTGCGCGACCGGCATGAGGAGACCGTCCGCGCTCTCGCGAAGAGACTGACGGCGGCCCGGCGCTCCGCGGCGGGGGCGCTCCGAGAAGTGGTGGAGGAGTCGTTGCCCGCCCTGGGTCTCGAGGGAGGCCGCTTCGAGATCGAGCTGGAGCCTCTCGATGAGATCTCGCGCGACGGCGCGGAACGAGTCGGATACCTCGTGTCTCTGAATCCTGGATTCCCCGCAGGGCCGCTCTCGCGGGTGGCGTCGGGGGGTGAGATGAGCCGTCTGATGCTAGCGCTCAAGACTGCGCTCGTATCGGTCGATGACGTACCGATCCTCGTGTTCGACGAAGTTGACGCCGGGATCGGAGGCGAGATCGCGAATCGGATCGCGGAGCGACTCGTTCACGTCGCAGCGAGCCACCAGGTGCTCGTCGTTACCCACCTGGCCCAGATCGCGGCCCGGGCGGATTCGCACTACGTGGTCAGCAAGGCGGCGGAAAGCGGTTCGACCCATGCCGCCGTCGCACCGGTCGAGGAGGACGCGCGGATCGAGGAACTCGCCAGGATGCTCAGTGGGGATCCGGGGAGCGTCAGATCCCGAGCGCACGCGGAAGAGCTCCTTGCCGGCAGTCTGTAGGCCCGGCTAGAAGATCCCGATCGGAATCCTGAAGGAAGCGGCATAGCGGAACGGGGCCGGCATTCGGCCCCCCGAACCGGCGACCGCGCGTCTGAAGCTTATGTTGAACTGCCAGGGGCTTCGAACCGGCGACCGGTCTTCGATCACGTCCTGACGACTGCGCGCCTCCGACAGGTCGTAGGTGATGCCGATGCCTGCCATGTGCCTGCTTCCACCGCTTTCGAGCTCGAGTGGGGTCGCGTCCGGCACGTCGGCGGTGGGCTCGCTCGCGAGCGTAAACCGCGCGTTTCCGAGACTCGCGTACTCGTACTCGAGACCGACCCAGATCGCCGAGTTGAATCTGATCGAGGGGCGGAGTACGAGCTGGACGTAGTCGCCGAGGTCGCGGTTCACGGTCGCCTCCGTCGAGGCGAAGGCGTAAGGGCGGTCCGGAGCGTGGACTCGGAGGTTGAGTACATCCGCCATCTGGATGCCGTAGCGTCCAAGCGCGCGCAGGATCAGCCAGTCGCCGAATGCCACATCCTGGTATAGCGAGAGCTCGACGTCCGTCTGGCCGTCGGCGACGGGGAGCAGCATGAAGTTGCCGGGGTCCTCGAGCGGCGGTGCACCGTTCGTCCCCCGCGGAATCCGGACGAGAGCTCCCACGGTCGTACGCAGCCGGACGGACGGACGCTCCCTCTGACGGGGGAGTGCGGCGGCTGAGTCCTGCACTCCCGCCGAATCCTGAGCCGCCGCGCCCGCGCCTTCCGTGGCCGCAGCCGCGGTGTCCGTGGCGAATCGTGGTGTGATCTGATCGATCAGGCCGAATCGGGCCGACACCTCGAATTCGCCGAGCGCGAGACCGGCCGACGTCGGCGCCGGGACCATCGCCGACACCGGGGCGTTCTCGAAGAACCCCACCAGGTCACCGGCCGAGGCGAAGTCAGGGAGCGTGAGGCCGGGGAGCGACAGTCCGAGGCCCTCGAAGCCTCCGATGAAATTCGCGTAGCGTTCGCGCATCTGGGTGCCGGCGGTGCTAAGCCCCGTAGGGACCAGCAGCTCTCCCCCCGCCCGAAGCTCGAGGGCGGTGAGATAGGCGTCTGTCTCGGCTCGGAGCTGGATCGCATCGTCGAGCGCTGCCCCCATCAGGGTGCCGCCCGTGATGAGCGCATCGAGCGAGCTCATCGACGTGCGCGCGTCCTCGAAGAACGAGTCGCCCGGAGGGAACGCCGTGAGCGAGCCCATGACCGTCGCGGCCAGCGTGTCGAAGACGAACGCCGGCTCGACGTCGGAGAACGTCAGCGGGGCCCGGATCCCGATCGCGATGCGCTTGTAGACGCCCACTTCGAACCCGGCCGCCAGCCTCCGCGCCTGCTTGTTGATCCTCTGATAGTCGAGGTCGCCCATCGAGAAGTCGTCCTCGGTGAGGGGATCGAACCCGAGGGCCTCCGCGTCGCGGTTCAGGTCGTCGACGAAAAGGGCCGACGACGGGTACAGTCGCCGGTCGATCGGGCCGTCGAAGTGGGCGAACAGCGGCTCTCGAGAGCCGTCCCCCACATCCGCGCTGTTCCTGGCGAACTGCTCGGTCCAGTTCGCGAGCTCGGGTCCGATCTCGAGCCAGAGGTCCCCGGCGTCCGGGATCCGGGCATCTCGTTGCTGACCCGCGACGGGCGAGGCAAGGAGGAGGGCCACTGCGACCCAGGAGAAGAGACGAGGCGCGAAGTGGGGTCGCGCGGCGAGCCGACAGGCGCGGATCCGGGCTAGCATCGCGCGAGTATAGACCGTGCGGGCGAGCGCACACAAGCGACCGAATCCCCGCTTCCCACGGGGTTTACCCGACCCCCCGCATCCATTAGGCTGTCCCCTCCGCGGCGCCGTGGCCGAGCGGCTAGGCAGGGGCCTGCAAAGCCCCCTACTCCGGTTCGAATCCGGACGGCGCCTCTCCTTTTCAACGAGAATCGACGGAGGCAGGGTGGGGCGGCTCTTCAAGATGGAGAACGTACTCACCCTCCTCCTCGTCTTCGTCCCCATCACGCTCGTCCTCGAGTACTTCATACATGCCTCCGGGACGACGCTGTTCATTACCTCGGCCATCGCCATCATCCCGCTCGCCGGGATCATGGGGAAGGCGACCGAGCACCTTGCCGAGCGCGTAGGCGCGGGACTGGGAGGGCTGCTCAACGCGACGTTCGGCAATGCCGCCGAGCTCATCATCGCGATCTTCGCCCTGCGTGCCGGCCTGACGGATCTGGTGAAGGCATCGATCACGGGATCGATCATCGGGAACGTATTGCTCGTTTTCGGGTTGTCGACCCTGCTGGGCGGGTTGAGGTATCCGCACCAGAAGTTCAACCGGACGGCGGCGACGTTGGGGGCGACGATGCTCCTGCTGAGCGCGGTCGGGCTGGTCATACCGGCGGTCTTCCACTTCGTGACCGCGGGGACGGACGCTGCGGTCGCAGAGGGGTCGCTGAGCCTCGAGATCTCGGTCGTCCTGATGGTGTGCTACATCCTGTCGCTGATCTTCTCGCTCGGGACGCACGAACACCTGTATGTGGGCGGCCCCCACCATGGCCACGGCGGCCAGGCGGCCGACCCGCATGGGCCAGATGACGAAGTGGGCG
>JAOTZH010000147.1 GCA_029861425.1 Gemmatimonadota bacterium | reverse complement strand
CGCCCACATCATCCCGGAGGAGGCCGTGAAGACCGCGCTCGCGCACCCGCTCGTCATGGTCGCGAGCGACGGGACGCCCTTCGTGAACGGGCGAGCACACCCCCGCGGGGCCGGGACGTTCGCCCGCGTCCTGGGGCGGTACGTTCGGGACCAGGGCGTCCTGTCACTACCGGAGGCGGTCCGGAAGATGACGCTCATGCCGGCCAGCCGGCTCGAGAGCTTCGTACCGCAGATGCGAAACAAGGGACGCATTCGCGTGGGGGCCGATGCGGACATCACCGTGTTCGACCCGGCCACGGTGATCGACAACGCGACGTTCGCCGAGCCGGCGCAGGCATCGACGGGGATCATCCACGTGCTGGTCTCGGGGACCCCGGTCGTGAGGGATGGCGGGCTCCAGGAGGACGTCCTGCCGGGGCGGCCGATTCGGAGAGAGAACTGAACGTGGACCCGTCGGGGTGAGCCCGCGCCGGCGCGTCTGGGGCTGGTCGTTGCTCGGGGCCGCGCTGCTGCTGAACCCGTGGACAGTCGCGTGGGCAGCGGTTCCGGACGGACATCTGGGATCAGCCGTCGCGGTCGTGGGAATCCTGCTGGCACAGGCCGCAGCCGTCGTCGCCGGGACGCTCTGTCTCGTCGAGCGGGCGAACCGCTGGAAGGCGGGTGGCTGGCTTTTCGCGGCCCTCTGGGCCGTCTTTTACGCCGGCTGGGTTCTCCACCGATCGGTGCAGCCGACCATCGGGTGGTACTCTCTGGAGTACGTCGTCTTTCTGGCCGTAATGGCCCTCCCCTTCGTGTTCCCCCTCGCCATCGGTGCCATGAGGAGTCGACTGGGGACGCGAGGGACGACGCTCGCGCTTGTTCCGGTCGGTCTGTTCGTGCTCGCGCTCTACCTCGTCGGGGCGGCCTGGTACGGGTTCGTGAGAGAGCAGCGCTTCGATCCGTTTCTTCAGTATCCCACCGTGCTCACAGTCCCGGACTCGGTCGCCGGAGTCGACGGACTCTCCGTGCTCGCGCTGGGGGGTTCGACGACCGAGAACCGCCCCCTGCAGCCCGAGGATCGGTATCCCGCCTTGCTGGAGGACATGCTGAGCGAGGAGCTTCCCGGCGAATCACGGGTGTGGAACGCGGGGCGGGCCTGGTACACGACGCGGCACTCACTCTCCACCTACACCGACTACTACCACCGGCTCGAACCGAACGTCGTCGTCATCATGCATGCGATCAACGATCTCTACCGCTCCTGCACGCCGCCCGCGTTCTCGCTCGGGGCCTACAACGACCGGTGGACGCACTACTACGGGGCTTCGATTCGCGGCGCTCGCCCGCGCCCGTTCTGGGCGTGGGGGTTCGACATGGCGGTGCCGGGTGAGACGGACGCGGTCGAAGCCTGGTACTCGGTTCTTCGGCACCGTCCCGCGCCCGTACCGATCGCCGCCTTCGAGTCACGCGGTCAGTTCGCACGGAATCTGGCCCGGCTCGTGGACATCGTCCGCCGCGACGGAGCCCGTGTCGTGCTGGTCACGCAGCCCACCGCGTACGCGGCGGCCGAGGCGGAGCTACGGGGCTTCGGTCCCTCCATGGGGCACCGGTTCTGTCTTTCGCGCGATGACTATCTGATTCGCACGTACCCCGACAATGCGTCGATGAGGGCTGCCATGGCCTCGTACAATGAAGTCGTGAGCGAGGTGGCGGAGTGTCGCGGAGCCATCGTGGCCGACGCCGCATCCGAGCTCGACGGGAGGGCCGACCTGTTCACCGACGATGTTCACTATACGCCGTCCGGGGGAGCGGCAGTCGCGCGCGTGGTCGCCGACGCGATCCTGGCGAGTGTGGCGACCGATCCGCCCGAACCGCTCGGGTGTCGCGCCCCCTGAAGCGCCGCCACATCTTCCCGTGACTCGACCGATCCAGTCCACCCGGAGGTTGCCAGGAATGACCCGACGCGCCCGCTCGTTCATCCGAATCCCCGCTGCCGCGCTCGCGGCCATCACGACCATCGCGGTCGCCGGTTCGCTGGTGTCCGCCGGCCTGCCAGCGTCTCCGCTCGCGGCCCAGGAGGCCGAGGGGGAGACGTCGCTCTTCGGCGCGATGAAGTGGCGAAACGTCGGCCCGTTCCGCGGCGGCCGGTCGGTGGCCGTCGCCGGCGTGCCCGGGGATCGGCTCACCTACTACTTCGGTGGAGTGGGCGGTGGCGTCTGGAAGACGACCGACGCCGGGACGACGTGGGGCAACATCACCGACGATTCGCCGTTCGGGACGTCGTCGGTCGGCGCCCTCGCAGTGGCCCAGTCCGACGCGAACGTGATCTACGCCGGGATGGGCGAGCATTCGATCCGCGGTGTCACGACCTCTCACGGCGACGGCATGTACCGCTCGACCGACGCGGGGCGCTCCTGGACTCATCTCGGTCTCGAGGCCACACGCGCGATCTCCCGAATCCGTGTCCACCCGAACGACCCTGACCTCGTCTACGTCGCGGCGCAGGGCTCACCGTTCTCGCCCAACCCCGAGCGCGGGATCTACCGCTCGCGCGACGGCGGACAGAACTGGGAGCTCGTCCTGCACGTGGACGAGAACACGGGCGCCTCCGACCTGGCCATGGATCCCACGAACCCGCGCATCCTCTACGCGGCCATGTGGGACCACGACCGCGAGCCGTGGGTCGTGCGTAGCGGAGGGCCGGGCAGCGGCTTCTGGAAGTCCACGGACGGCGGCGACACCTGGGAGGAGATCAACGACGGCCTGCCCGATCTGATGGGGAAGACGGCGATCGACGTGTCGCCGGCCGACCCCGATCGGCTCTGGGTGCTGATCGAAGCCGACGACGAGAACGACGGCGTCTGGCGCTCGGACAACGGCGGGCGCTCGTGGTCGCACCTGAATTCCGATCGCGTCCTCCGCGCCCGCGCGTGGTACTACATCGAGATTTACGCCGATCCGGAGGATCGTGAGACCGTCTACGTCATGAACTCGCCGTTCCTGCGCTCGATCGACGGCGGCCGCACGTGGGAGACGATCCAGACGCCGCACGTCGATCATCACGATCTCTGGATCAACCCGGGCGACGGCGACGTGATGATCTCGGCGAACGACGGGGGCGCGACGATCTCCTTCAACGGCGGCGAGACCTGGTCGACGCAGGAGAACCAGCCGACCGCCCAGATCTATCGTCTCACCGTGGACAATCGTTTCCCGTACTGGCTGTACGGCGGCCAGCAGGACAACACGAGCGTCGCCATCAAGGGCTGGGCCACTCACGCCGGCGGCATCGGCTGGAAGGACTGGTTCGACGCGGGCGGCGGCGAGTCGGCGTGGGTCGCGTTCGACCCCGACAACCCGCGCTACCTGTATGCAACTTCGATCCAGGGGTTCATCACCGAGCTCGACACCGAGCTGTGGGCGTCCCGGAGCGTTCGGGCCTACCCGGAGATGGCGCTCGGGCTCGACGCGAACATGATGCGCTATCGGTGGAACTGGAACGCGCCGGTCGTCACGTCTCCGCACGATTCACGCGTCATCTATCACGGGGCGCAGATGGTGCTCCGGTCCGATGACCGCGGGTTCTCGTGGGAAGAGATCTCGCCCGATCTGACCCGTAACGAGCCCGAGAAGCACACCGCCGGGGGCATCCCCTTCACGAACGAGGCGGCGGGTGGGGAGGTCTACAACACCATCTTCACGATTGTCGAGTCGCCACACGCGCGCGGCGAGATCTGGGTCGGCACGGATGACGGACTCGTCCAGGTCACCCGGGATGGCGGTCAGACCTGGACCGACGTCACGCCCGACGGAATGGGTGAGGGGCTCGTGAACTCGCTGGACGTCTCGCCCCACTCGGCGGGGACGGCCTATATCACGCTCAGCCGCTACAAGTTCGACGATTTCACGCCCTACGCGTACCGGACGACGGACTACGGTGAGTCCTGGGACCGGATCGACGCCGGCATCGGCGCCGACAATCCCGAAGCATGGACCCGCATCCTGCGCGAGGACCCGGTGACTCCGGGCCTCCTGTATGCGGGGACCGAGCTCGGGATGTATGTGAGCTTCGACGCGGGACGATCCTGGGAGTCGCTCGACCTCAACCTCCCGCTCGTTCAGATCACGGATCTTCGTGTGCAGGCGGGAGACCTGGTCGTGGCCACTCAGGGCAGGGCTTTCTGGATCCTGGACGACCTCTCTCCGCTTCGACAGCGCGCCGCGGCCGCCGCGTCCGGCGGCACCTTCCTGTACGCGCCCGCCCCGGCCTATCGGGTGAGTCAGGGGCTGGGTGGCGCCGTCGGCCCGACGGTGGTGGGACAGAACAAGACCCAGGGTGCGTTCCTCGACTACGCGCTGGCGGCCCCGCCTGGTGAGGACGAGACGGTGACGATCGAGATCCTCGACTCCACCGGAACCGTCGTTCGGACGTTCTCGACGGACACGGAGCCGACGGCGGACGGTACGTCGTTCTCCTCGCTTCCTGCCGCGGCAGGACACAACCGGCTCGTCTGGAATCTGCGCGGGGAGAGCCCGCCGGCGATCGAGGGGGCCGTACCCGCGTTCGGCGGGGTGCCCGGCTTCCGCGTGATGCCGGGGACGTATCAGGCGCGCCTGACGGTCGCCGCAAACGCGATGACCGAGACGTTCGAGGTCCGCGGCGATCCGCGCATCGACCCGTCGATGACCGACTTCGCCGCGAATCAGCGGTTCCTGAACGCGATCGGTGCCGCGGTCACGGAGCTACACGTCGGAGTGAACGACATCCGTGACGTTCGCGAGCAGATCGGTGCCGTGCTCGCGCAGGCTGGCGACGCGGACCTCACCGGTCTGGAGGCTCTGACGGAGGCGGGGGAGGCGTTGACCGACTCGATCGGGGTGCTCGAGGACGTCATGTTCCAGAAGCGCCGTCGGACCCAGCAGGACATGGTGGCGTTCGCGGGCATGCTCGACACGCAGCTCGGCACCCTCGCGGGCGAGGTCGACGGGACGGATCTGCCGCCAACGGGCGGAGCCCTCGAGAGGCTGGGTGACCTAGAAGTCGAGTGGGGCGAGGCGCGAGCGATGCTCGGCCGCGTGCTCGGCGATCTGCTCGATGACTTCAATCGGCTCGCCCGCGAAGCCGGGGTGCCGGCGATCATCACCCGTTCCGAAAGACGGACGGTCTCCTGAGTCCGGACAGGAGTGGCTCCCGCGTGACGCGAGCCGGTAGCGTGTTGCGTCCCGTGTTCGAGTGGGGAGGTGCTCGAGCGTGAAAAGCGTCCTTCAAGAAATCCACGGAAGATCTCTGTGGCAGATCTTCGGGCTCTACCTCGCGAGCTCGTGGGTCGTCCTGCAGGTCGTGGACACGCTCGACGGAGTCGTCGGGCTGCCTGCATGGGTCGGGACGGCGGCGCTCGGACTCCTCCTCGCCGGACTTCCGATCGTCATGGTGACCGCGTTCGTCCAGCGCGGATGGGGCCGTGGAGGCGTCGCGGGCTCCTCCGATTCGGGCGAAACGGTGGCCGGTGGGGAGGTCGGCGACCGCCGCCCCGCGGTCGAGCGCGACGCCGGGATGCCGAAGGCCGCCCCCGAGTCGGCCGCACGGCGGCGCCTGTTCAGTTGGCGAAACGCACTCGTCGGAGGGCTTGGCGCCTTCGCGCTTCTGGGAATCGGGACGGCGGTGTGGCTCGTCATGCGCACGGCCGGAATCGGTCCGGCCGGGACGCTCGTTGCCAGGGGCGTCCTCGACGAGGCCGACGTCATCATCCTTGCCGACTTCGAGAATTCGACGAACGACGAGACGCTGTCGGGCGTCGTGACCGAGGCGCTGCGTGTCGATCTCTCGCAGTCCGAGGCCGTAGAGCTCGCCGATCCCGGCTTCATCGCCTCCGCGTTGGGTCGGATGGAGCGTGACCCGGCTACCCTGATCACGGAGGCCGTCGCCTTCGACGTCGCCCGGCGTGAAGGAGCGAAGGCGGTGGTCACCGGCGAAGTCGCTCGCGCCGGAGTCGGATACGTGCTCACGGTCGGCATCATCGAGCCGGGGACCGGGGACGTTCTTCTGTCCCACCGTGAGGCGGCGCGCGACTCGACAGGCCTTCTGGAGGCGATCGATGCCCTCGGTCGCCATCTCAGAGAACGGGTCGGCGATCCTCTGAAGAGCATCTCGACCTCGCCGCCGCTCGAGCAGGTGACGACGTCGAACCTCGAGGCGCTGAGGAGCTACAGCCAGGCGGTTCGCCTTCCCCAGGCGGATGCCGCGAGGCGCATCGATTTGCTCGAGGCCGCAGTCGCCGCGGACACGACGTTCGCGATGGCCTGGAACGCCCTCTCCACGCAGCTCTCGAACTACGGTGTCGAGCCCGGACGGGCGATGGAGGCCCGAGCCCGATCGTTCAACTTCCGCGAGAACCTGCCCACGGCCGAGCAGAACTTCGTGTCGGCCATGTATTACCTCAGCGGAACGTACGAGCCGCGACAGGCCATTCCGTACATGGAGGCGATCGTCGAGGCCGATCCGACGGCGGCCGGCCCGATCAACAACCTCGGTGAAGCCTACCGCAACCTCGGCGACCTGGACCGGGCGATCGAGCTCTACGAGCGTGCGATCGCAGCCGATTCATCCCGTTCGGCGATCCCGTTCATGAACATCGCGCAGGTGAAGACGACACAGGGCGACGTCGAGGGCGCGATGCGCGCCGCCGAATACCTCGAGACCTATGGGGGTGAGCCCTTTCCGGATTGGCACCGGACGATGGCGACGGGCGGTACCGGCGACTACGAAGCCGCGGAGGTGACCTCCCGGGCGGCCCTCGAGACGATCGGCGGTCGGCCCTTCCTGCTCGCGCAGGGGACCCAATGGCTGGGCGCCATCGTGGGGGTCCGTGGACGGGTGGCGGAGTCGGTCGAATCGTGGACCGAGGCGGGACGGATTCAAGCCGAGAACGGCTCGTCGGTCGAGGCCCTCCGCAACGTGCTCGCCGCAGCCGTCATCGAAGGAGTCGCGTATTTGCGGGACGACGCCGGGGCGATCGACGTGGCGCTCGCGACCTACCCGATCGACGAGATGGATCCGGTCGAGCGCCCACTGCTGGACCTGGCCGAAGGGTACGCCCTGCTGGGCGACCCGACCCGCGCCCGGGAGCTGCTCGCCGAGTTCGAAGCCACGACCCCCGAGCTGCATCAACGGGGTCTGCGCCATCACAGGCATGGGGTCATCGGGCAGATCGCTCTGCGCGAGGGACGTTTCGAGGAGGCGATCGAAGAGTTCCGTCAGAGCGCATCCCGGCCGCAGGAGCTCGAGCCCATGGTCGGGCTCGCGCGGGCGTTCGACGGGGCCGGCCAGCCGGACTCGGCGCGGGTGCACTACCGCCGCTTTCTGGAAGCGCCGCACTGGCTGAGCATCATCCCGCACTCCAAATTCCTTGCGAACGCGCTCACACGTGCGGCGGAGCTCGAGTACGAGGCCGGGAATCTTCGCGAGGCCGCGGCTTACCTCGCCAGATTCGTCGACTTATGGGCGGCAGCCGATCCCGGGCTCCAGCCTCGAGTCCAGGCGGCGCAGTCCAGACTACAGGAGATACTCGATGAGATCGGATAGGCAGGTCATCTCCAGTCTTGCCCTGTCGGTCGTCGCGGCGGCGGTCGCCGCGTGCGCTCCCGAAACCGGCGGTGCGCCCGAAGCGACAGCGGAGCTCGCGACCGCCGTGCCCGACAGCTGTTCTGTCTGGTCCGAGTTCCGTGGCATCCTGGGGGAGGGCAGCGCCAAGATCCGGACGGAGGGGGAGAACGTCTTCGTATGGGCCAGTGGCGAGGAGTCCGGGCCGGGGGCCGAGTGGTACGACTTCACCGGTGCGCCCATCGACCCGACCGAGCTCCAGTACGGGATCGGTCGCGACCGGATCCGATCGATCGACGTCCCGCTGTTCGTGCGTCCCGACGACGAGCGGCTCATGGAGCTGCCCGTGAGTCCCTACCGGCGGTGTGAGCGGCCCGAGACGGCCGACGACATCATGGTGATCGGGTACGTCGCCGGCGGCCAGCCGCGGGCCTACCCGACCGGCCTGCTCGACCGTCACGAGGTCGTGAACGAGACCGCCAACGGAAAGCCGTTCACCGTCGGGTGGTGACCTCTCGCGAATCTGCCCGTGGTGCACGGGCGGGAGCACAACGGTGAGACTTTCGAGTTCGGCGTGAGCGGCTACGTCTACCGCAACACGTTTCTGCTGTACGACCGGCCGACGTTGAGCCTGTGGTATCCGCTGGACGACACCAAATGGACGGCGATCTCCGGACCGCGGCAGGGCGACGAAATCCCGTTCATCGAAGAGCCGGGGGTGATGCCCCTCGGCGAGTGGCGTGCGCAGCACCCCGAGACGGTAGTCCTCCTGGGGGACCGACGTGATTTCGAGTCCGAGTAAACCAGAGCGGACGAAGAGGTCCCAGGTCCGCGGGCGTTCGGGCCGGTAGGCTCCGCACGGCCCGAGGCCGTGCGCATGTCAGCAGCCGACGATCTCGATCGTATCGGGTGCGTTTGGGACCGCGCAAAGGAACTCGAATGGCTCCTGGCCGGTCGAATCGTACGAGTGCGGCGTCCCCGCAGGTATGTAGACGACGTCGCCCGCTCGCACCTCGTGGGTCACATCGCCGATCCGTACCGTCGCTCCGCCGCGTAGCACATACTGCTCGTGCTCGACCGCGTTCGTGTGGAGCGGCATGCCGCCCCCGGGCTCCATCACGAATCGTCTGAGGGCGAAGTTCGGCCCCTGATCCGGACCGATCAGCACCTGTGTGCGTGTGCCCGTCCCGGCCGTCACCTCGCTGTAGTCGAAATCGTCGACGCTTCTGACGCTCATCTCTCGTCGCTCCTCGATCATCCCGGAATCGAACCGATCCTCACCGACGAATATGTGACTTCACGCGCCATCCCGACATCCATCTCCCGGGACGCTCTGTGCGGACTCTGACATCGGCGAGGGGAGAGCCGGAATGACGGAATATCTCGTGATTGGCACCGCTGCATTCGCGCTCGGCTATCTAGTCAGGGGCAGGTGGGCTCGGCGGCGGGTCGCCGCGTCGCAGGCCCGCTGGCAAGAGCGGGTCGACACTCTGCAGGGACAGCTCGGCTTGAAGCGCGTACGGATCCAGGAGCTCGAGGGCGAAGCGGCGCGTAGTGACCGCGTGACGGTCCGTGCCGACTCGTCCAGGACCTCATAGGTTGACCCAGGGTACAGGTGTTTTGCGTTAGATGGGATTGGGTGGGGATGGGCCCAGGAAAAGCCAGCTGATGGACGTAGCCGTTGAACCCGCTCTTTCTACAAATCGCGATCGGTGCCGGAGCCCTTCTCGTAGGCTTCCTTATCGGCACACTCATGGCAGGCAAGCGACTTCGGAAGACTCGAAAGGCCGCGCAGCAGCAGGCGGACGACTTCGAGAGCCAACTGGCGATCAAACGTCTCCGGATTCATGAGCTGAAGGCGCGGCTGGAGAGCGACGTCCCGGACGAACCCCTCGAGCCGTTGCCACCCTCGCTTACGAAGATGTCCTCCGCGACCCCCACGCGACCGAGGTGGCTTGCCACACCGGCCGAACGCACGCCAGATTCTGCGCCCCCGCGGGCGTAGCTCAGTTGGCAGAGCGTCAGCCTTCCAAGCTGAAGGTCGCCGGTTCGACCCCGGTCGCCCGCTTATAGCGAAGCCCCCGTCCTGCGGGGGCTTTCGCGAATCTGTCTTCGGGGGTCGCGGCCGCGAGACGGGCAGCCCCGGCTACTCGGCGCGTATCGTGATCATGGGGTCGATCGAGGATGCCCTTCGCGCGGGAATCAGCACGGCCAGCCCGGCCACGCCAAGCAGCACGAGAGGCACGATGGTCCAGGTGATCAGATCGAGCTGGCTAACCCCGTACAGGAAGCTCCCGAGAAACGTCGTGAGGGGGACGGTGACGATGAGTCCGATAGCGAGCCCGAACCCCACGAGCCGAAGCCCCTGTCTAAGGACGAGTCCGACGGTCGTCTTCGGAGTGCTGCCGAGGGCCGCCCGGATCCCGATCTCTCGGGTCCGCTGGACCACCGCGTAGTTCATCACGCCGTACAGCCCGGCG
>JAOTZH010000146.1 GCA_029861425.1 Gemmatimonadota bacterium | reverse complement strand
GAGGATCCGGGTCCGCATGATGTTCTTCTCGATCTTGCGGAAGACGTTACCGACGTCCTTGCCCGAGTCCGGGAAGTCCTCGGACAGCTCTTCGGTGATTTCCGCGCGGAGCGCGGACAGCGTCCGACCACGCTCTTCCTTGTCCGCGACGCGCAGCGCATCGCCGATGCCTTCGGTGGCTGCCGCGGTGACACGCTCGACGACCTCGTCCGTCGGACCCATCGACTCGTACTCGAACTTCGTCGGCGCGCCTACGAGCTCGACCAACTCGTGCTGCAGTTCGATCAGCTCGCGGATGGCCTCGTGGCCCGCGTTCATCCCCTCGAGGAACTCATCCTCAGAGATCTCGAGGCAAGCTCCCTCGACCATCACGATCGCGTCGGCCGAGCCGACGACGACGAGTTCCAGGTCGCACATCTCCAGATCGACGAACGTCGGGTTGATCAACCACTCGCCGTCCATCCGGCCCACCCTGACGCCGGCCACCGGACCGTCCCACGGAATTGGGGAGATGCTTAGCGCGGCCGACGCCCCGAGCAGCGCGACGACGTCCGCGTCGTTCTCCTGGTCGGCCGAAACGATGAAGCAGGCGACCTGCGTTTCATTCTGGTAGTCCTCGGGGAACAGGGGCCGCAGCGGGCGGTCGATCTGTCGGGCGGAGACGATTTCTTTCTCCCCGGGCCGCGTTTCTCTCTTGATGAAGCCGCCGGGGAACTTCCCGGCCGCGTACGTCTTCTCCCGGTACTCCACCGTCAGGGGGAAGAACGGAAGGTGTGTCGGCTTGCGCTCCGCGGTGGCGGCGATCAGCACGCCGGTCTCGCCATACTGGACGTAGACCGAAGCGTCTGCCTGCTTGGCCATCTTGCCCGTCTCGATAATGAGCGGCCGTCCGTGGAATTCGCGTTCGATTCTCTGCTTCATTCTCTGTCTTCTTTCATCGGTTTCTGCGGCGTGTCATTCACGCCGTTACTGCGATTCGTCTGCACGCGCCTTGTGCGGGTGCAGCCACTTCCCCGGCCCTCGGGTCGTCACCGATGGATCGAACGCAGGCCCGCGTGGGGGCCACGACGTCGAATACACGACGACGCGATGGCCCCTGCGGATCTCGACGATCTCGTCGGGAATACCGTTCTCTCTCTTGCGAGCGAACGGCGGTTCGAGGCGGGGGCGTGCGATCTCCGCACGCCGTGCCGGGAGGAAGGGTCACGAGGGCCCGCGCCTAGTGGCGCAGTCCGAGCTCCTCGATCACCGACCGGTACCGTTCCAGGTCGGTCCGCCGAAGATAGTTCAACAGCCGGCGCCGACGTCCGACCATCTTGAGCAGACCTCGACGACTATGATGGTCCTTCGGGTGGCCGCGAAAATGGTCGTTGAGCTCCTCGATGCGCGCCGTGAGTAGCGCGACCTGTACCGACGGAGCCCCCTGGTCGTTCTCGTGTCGTGAGAACTTCTCTATGATTCCCTGCTTGGTTGCCTTATCCAATTCCTTCAATCCTCGAGCATCGGCCTACGTATCGGCGTCCGTATTCGCCGGGCCGACGCGTTCATGCGTTCCGTCTACAAGACGAGGATTATAGATTTTACGTCGGTTTCTGTAAAGGACGGGTACGATCACGCTCCGCCGGGACCGGACTCCTGGAAATACCGGATAGCATGCTCCCTGTCCTCTTTCATCTGATCCACCAGCTCGCCCGCCGAAGCGAACGGTGCCACATCGCGGAGCTTCTTCAAGAACTCCACGACCACGCGCTCTCCGTAGACGTCACGTTCGAAGTCGAGCACGTACAGCTCGATGGTCGGCGGTGAACCGGCGAAGGTCGGACGTGGACCAAGATGAAGCAGCCCGCGGCATAATTCCGAGCCGATACTCGCCCGCACCGCGTAGATGCCTTCGGCCGGGAGCAGCTTTTCGGGCGGGGGCGGCGAGATGTTCGCCGTCGGGAAGCCCAGCGTCCGCCCGCGCCCCATGCCGTGTATGACGGTGCCGCGGAGCGAATACGGCCGACCAAGCTGAGCGCGGGCGTCCTCCACCCGACCCTCAGCTATGGCGGCCCGGATTCGGGTAGAGGACACCACGCCCCCCGCCGCCTCGATGCCCGACACGACGTCGACCGCAAAGCCGTGCTCCGCGCCGAGGGACTCGAGCACCCCGACGTCTCCGGAGCGACCCCGACCGAAGCCGTGGTCGTGCCCGATGACGAGCTCCCGGGCGCGCAGTCGCCGGACCAAGACCTCTTCGACGAACTCTCTCGGCGAGTACCTCGAGAAGGCGAGCGTGAACGAGACGAAGGCAACGTAGTCGAGTCCGTATTGGGCGAGAATCTCTTTCTTCTCGTTCGGCGTCGTCAGCAGCGGCGGGGCGTCATCCGGACGAACCACGCGGAGCGGGTGACGATCGAACGTAAGTAACACCGAGCGCAGATCGCGCGATCGAGCCCGCCGGGCGATCTCCTCCAGGATGGCGCGGTGACCCAGGTGGACGCCGTCGAACGTTCCGACCGTCACGACCGTCCCGTCGACCGTCGGTGGGAGCCCGCTCGGCATCTCGGTCGCCGTCCCTCGGGGCTCGCCCGTCATGCGGGAAACACCTTCCGTGGACGCAGCTCTTCGCCGGATACCTCCGCGATCGCGGCCAGCCGACCGTCGAAGACGAGGCTCACGACGCCCTCTTCGCCAGCGGCCGCGATCGTACGACCGTGTCCGATCTCCTCTGCTTCGGCCTCCGTCAGCTCCCGCCGGCCCAGCCACCCGAGGGCGATATGCGCCGGCCGCCAGGAGGGCGCGGATAACCCCTCCCGCCGAGGGAGGTCCTCCGCGGGACACGCGTCCGCGACGTCGAACGGGCCGATTCCGCTACGTCGAAGGGACGTCAGGTGGCCCCCGCAGCCGAGCTCCCGGCCGAGGTCGCGAGCGAGGGCGCGAACGTACGTGCCCGTCGAGACCGTGACATCGAACGCGACATCGGGCAGTCGGACCTCTCGGACGACCACCTCGTGAACGATAATCGGCACGGGCTTGAGCTCCACCTCATCGCCGGCGCGAGCCGCGTTGTACGCGCGTACCCCGCCGACCCTTTTCGCCGAGTACGTCGAGGGCACCTGCTCGCGCGGTCCCAGCACGGCGGATACGGCGTCGGTAACCCCATCGACCGAAAGCTCTCGCCAGGCGCCGCTCTCGCTCACGGACTCGCCGGTCAGGTCGTCGGTCGTCGTCTCCCGCCCGAGCCGCATCGCGGCCCGATAGGTCTTGGCGAGGTCGTGGAAGTACTCCGTCGCGCGGGTAAACGAGCCGACGCAGAGGAGGAGGAGGCCCGTGGCGAACGGATCGAGCGTGCCCGTGTGGCCGACTCTCTGCTCCCCGAGCCGGGCGCGGGCTCCCCGAACGACGTCGTGAGAGGTCAGACCGGCCGGCTTGTCCACGAGGAGAAGGCCCGGCTCAGTGTTCAGCGGGCTCATCCAGCTCGTGTCCCCGGTCTTCTCCACTGGTCCCGCGGACCTCCGCGTCGGAAACCGCGGCCTCCCGCAACAGGGTCTCGATCCGGCCGGCGTGATCGAGAGTCGTGTCGACCTCGAATCGGAACTCGGGGATCTTTCGAATGTGGAGTCCCTGTCCGAGGGAGCGGCGGATAAAGCCTGCCGCCCGGTCGAGTCCGGCGATCGCCTCGTCAGCGTCCCCATCGACCGTGATGTAGACCTCCGCGTAGGACAGGTCCGACGTGACACGCACGTCGGTCACGGTGACACCCAGCACTCTCGGGTCTTTGATATCCGTGAGGAGGAGGCGGGAAAGTTCGCGTCTGAACTGTTCGTTCAGCCGCTGGGTACGCCGACCACTCATCTCAGCCGTCCGTCAAAAGAAGGCGGTTTCGGATTCAATCACCTGGGCGCGCGGGTCGGATCGGACAAACGCGTCCAGCTTCGTCACTACTCTCTCGGCGTGGCGACGGTCCGGGGCCGCCACCGCCGCGGTGATCTCGGCCATCGCGGCCCGATCCTGGTGGTCCGTCTCCGAGGCGGAGACGTGGAAGCGCGAGATCATCCGGTCGCGAAGTCCGCGTACGACCGATCGCTTCTCCTTGAGGGAACGACACCCCGGCAGGTGGAGCACCCAGCGCCCGACGCCGACGACCGCCATAATCGCGCCCGCAATCGAGCCCCGGTCAGCTCGCGGTGTCGGAAAGCTTGCGAGCGACCTCTTCGATATCGAAGCATTCGATGATGTCGCCGACCTTGATGTCGTTGTAGTTCTCGATGGAGATACCGCACTCGTACCCGTCCTTCACCTCCCGAACGTCCTCCTTGAAGCGCTTGAGGCTGTCGATCTGACCCTCGTAGATCTGGATCTGATCGCGCAGAAGACGGATGGGAAGGTTGCGGCGCATGGTCCCGTTCGTGACGTAGCAGCCCGCGACCGTCCCCGCCTTTGGGACGCGGAACAGCTCTCGCACCTCGGCCATTCCAACGGAGATCTCGCGCTCCTCCGGCGCGAGGAGCCCCTCGAGCGCGTTCCGGATCTCGCTTACTGCTTCGTAGATGACGTTGTAGATGCGGATCTCGATCCCGTCGCGCTCCGCGGTGGCGACGGCGCCGCCATCGGGACGCACGTGGAACCCCATGATCAGTGCCTGTGAGGTCGACGCGAGAAGCACGTCCGACTCATTGATGCCACCCACCGCACGGTGGACCACTTCGACCGCGACCTCGTCCGTGCTAAGGCGTTCCAGGCTGTCGGAGAGTGCCTGAACCGAGCCGTCGGTGTCGCCCTTGATCACCACGTTGAGTCGGGCCTGCTGCCCCGCCTTCACGGCCTCGAACACGTCCTCCAGACGTGTGCCCGTGGCACGTCGCCGGAAGTCCTTCTCGCGCTCCAGCTGCTGCCGCCGCATGGCGATGTCCCGGACACGCTCCGGCTCGAGCACCACGATCGAGTCTCCCGCCTGAGGCACTCCTTCGAGCCCAAGCACCCGCACCGGGATGCCCGGCCCCGCGAGGTCCACGTTGTGCCCTCGCTCATCGAGAAGTGCCCGGACGCGGCCGCCATAGAGACCGCAGACGAAATCGTCACCCACCGCGAGCGTCCCGGACTGCACGAGCACCGTAGCGACGGGACCCATCCCCTTATCCAGCTGGGCCTCGACGACGGTGCCCCGCGCATCGCGGTCCGGATTGGCCGTCACCTCGAGCAACTCGGCCTGGAGCAGAACCTTCTCGAGCAAGTCATCGACGCCGGCGCCCGTCTTGGCCGACACATCCGCCGCCAGCACGTCGCCGCCGTACTCCTCGAGGATGACCTCGTGACCCAACAGCTCCTGCTTGACTTTCCCCACATCCGCTGCCGGGAGATCCGTCTTGTTGACGGCGACGACGATCGGGACCGCCGCATTCTTCGCATGGCTGATCGCCTCGATCGTCTGCGGCATGACCGAATCGTCCGCCGCGACGACCAGGACCACGATGTCCGTCAGATCTGCGCCACGTGCACGCATGGCCGTAAAGGCTTCGTGACCCGGGGTGTCGAGGAACGTGATGGTGCGCCCCCCGGGAAGATCCACGTGATACGCGCCAATGTGCTGCGTGATCCCGCCCGCTTCGCCCGCGATCACGTTCGCCTTCCGGATGTGATCGAGCAGCGACGTCTTCCCGTGATCCACATGGCCCATGACCGTCACGACCGGCGGCCGCGGCTCCCCGCCTTCGTCCTCTTCGACATCGATCGGCTCTTCGGCGAGGTCGGCTTCGAACGCCTCTTCACGGATGGCCGTGAACCCGGCTTCATCGCAGATCAGTTCGATCTGATCGAAATCCAGCCGCTGGTTGATCGTGACCATCAGCCCGAGGTTCTTGAACGCGGACGTGATGATCGTCGGGGCTGAAGTACCGATGAGGTCTGCGAGCTCGGCGACCGTCAGGAACTCGTTCACCCGGACAGTCGTCTTTTCCTTCTCCTCCTCGACTTCGCGCTGCTCCAGCTCGGCTTCCCGCTGTTCTCGCTGGCCTTCGCCTCGACGGCGCTTACGCGGCGCGGGACCGCCCATCGCTGCGAGCGTCTTCTTGACGTTCTCCTGGACGGCATCGCTGTCGACCCGCCGGCGCTTTCTGCGCTCGCTGCGCGGGGATTTCTTCCGGCCGTCGACCGTATAGCCTTCCGCAGAGATGCGGACGGTGCCGCCAGGCGCCGCGGATGCGGTGGGAGCCGCCGGGGCCGGCATGTCGCGCCGCACCGGCTTCGGCCGCCGCTTCTTCCGCGTCGGCCCGTCGGACGCCGGGTCCGTCGTGAGCGGCTCGACCGGGGCCTCCGCGGCCGGAGCCACGGGCTCCTCGACGAGCTCGACAGACGGCTGCTCCGGCGCCACCTCGACCGGCTCCGGTTCGACGTCCGGCTCGGGCTCGACAAGCGACTCCGTGACCGGCTCGACGACCGCCTCCGCGACTTCCTCGATCACCTCGACGTCAGGCTCGGCGGCCTCGATGACTTCGGGCTCCTCCTCATAGGAGGGCTCTTCGACATACTCGAATACGGGCTCAGCCTCGACCTCCACTTCCTCTTCGATCTCGGCGAATTCGGCCTCGTCCAGCTCGATCTCGTCGACCGGGGTCTCGATCTGGGCCGGAGCTACACGACGACGACGACGACGCGTCGGCTTGGTCGCCGTCGCGGTCGTCTGGGCGTCGCCCCGCTTCTCGCGTTCGAGCCGAGCATGCAGCCGGGCCACGGACGCCGGATCGACCGAAGACATGTGGCTTCGGACCAGGACATCCATCTCCCGGAGCATCTGAATGAGCTGACCGGTCTCGACCCCCAGCTCTTCAGCGACTTCGTAAACGCGCAGCTTCGTCAAAAGACCCTACCTCCCAGGACTAGTCCCGAGTGTGTTCCTGCTCCGTACCATCTGTCTCAGACAGCTCGACAATCCTCGCCGCGAGCTCCCTGTCGGTCACTCCGACCAGGGCCGCGACGCCCCGCCCCACCGCCTGTCCCAGCTCCTCCCGAGTGCCGACTCGTACGCTCGGCACCTCCCACGCCAACTGGCCGATACGGGCCAATGCGTTGCTTGACGCGTCCCGCGCAGCCACGATCGCGTATACGGGTCGCTTGTTGGCGGCCGACCGAATCGCGTCTGCCCCCACCGCCGCCCGACCGGCCCGGCGTGCGATCCCGACGAGCCCGAGAGCGGCCCGGTCCGTATTCGTCAGGCGGTCTCCGCCTCCGGCTCCGGAGCCTCCTCCACCTCCTGCTCTGCCGCCGATTCGTCGGCATCCGCTACATCCGCAGGGGCCGCAGCCACGGCCTCCTCATCAGGAGCATCCCCGGAGTCCGCGTTCTCCTCGACGGCGTCGTCGGGCTCGGTCTCCGCGGTCGCCACATCCGCTTCCGATTCCGCCTCGGCCCCCTCCGTGGCCTCAGCCTCGGTCTCGCCTTCGGTCGTGGCGCCTTCGGAAACTTCCTCCACGACCGTCAGCTCATCGATCAAGGACTCGAGCTTGTCCGCCTCTTCCTCGCCAATCCCGGGAACCTGCATGAAGTCGTTACGGTCCATGTCCAGGACGCCGTAGAACATGCTGATCCCCGCTGCCTCGAGCGCGGTGAGGGTAGCTGGTGCAATCCCCTCGAGCTCCGACAGCGGGAAGTCCGCCATCTCGTACTCCTCGTCGCCGCCGAAGAGACCGCTCTGATTGCCTCGCTCTGTCCAATCCCGGCTGGAGTAGAGGTCGATCTGCCAGCCGATCAGCTGTGAGGCCAACCGGACGTTCTGGCCGTTCCGGCCGATGGCCAGCGACAGTTGATCGTCATCGACGATGGCCGTGATCACGTGCGTGTCCTGAGCCGTGATCACCTTGGCTACGCGAGCCGGAGCCAGTGCGCGACGGGCGAACACCTCGGGATCCGGGTGCCACGGAACGATGTCGATGCGCTCGCCGCTCAGCTCGGAGACGACCGCCTGGACCCGTGATCCCTTGAGCCCCACGCAGGCGCCGACCGGATCGACCGACTCGTCTCGAGACGAGACGGCGACCTTGGTTCGGCCGCCGGCCTCGCGAACGATCTCCTTGATCTCGACGATGCCCTGATAGATCTCCGGCACCTCGAGCGCGAACAACGACGCCACGAACTGCGGGTCGGCCCGTGAGAGAATCAGCCTGGGGCCTCTCGGCGTCTCCTCGAGGACCTTGAGAACCGCACGGATGGGATCGCCCTGCCGAAATCGCTCGCGTGGGTTCTGCTCGCGCCACGGGATGATCGCTTCGGCCTCTCGCGAACGATTGAGCATGACGACGAGCTTACCGCGTTCGATCGCCTGGATCTCCCCCGACACGAGGTCTCCGACACGATCGTTGAATTCCTCGCGGATCCGCTCGCGCTCCCCCTCGCGCACTCGCTGGATGATGCGCTGCTTCGCCGCCATCACGGCGGAGCGCCCGAAATCGCGGAACGAGACGGGGATCTCCATCAGATCGCCGACCTGGAAGTCCGGGTCGTCCCAACGCGCCTGCTCGAGCGTGACCTGACGAGCCGCGTCCTCGACGTCCTCGACGACTTCCTTCAGCACGGTGATCGCGATGTCGCCAACCTCATCGAACTCGATCTCCGCGTCGACGGGACCCCCAAAACGACGCGCGAGCGCGGCGTGGATCCCCTCACGGATGAGATCGTGCAACTCGATTTCTGACAACGACTTATTGGCCGCCATCATACGGAAGGCTTCAACGACCGGAATCTGATCGCTCATGTCTCTCGTCTGCCCGGTGGGGCCCGCTTCGAGCCCCAGGAATACACGAGACGCGCGCCTGCAATCGCTCTCAGCGGAATCTCGATCCGCTCATCGTCGATCTGCAGCGCGATCGTCTCAGCTTCGGCTTCCGACAACCCCAGAAGAGTGCCCTCCAGCTCCTTCGCTCGTCCCGCAAGCGGTCTGTATCCGCGCACGCGGATCGTCTCGCCGGAGAAACGGTCGTAGTCCGTCACCTTCGTGAGCGGACGCTCGACTCCGGGCGAAGACACCTCGAGCACCCAATCCTGTTCCGCACCTCCGTCTGCTTCGAATCGCTCGCGCAGCGCCCTCGAGACCGCCGCGCAGTCCTCCACGCTCACCGACGAATGGCCGGGCTTCGAGTCGGGTAGATCGATCCGGAGGCGGAGGAGAGGGCGACTGCGTCCCCCACCCCGCTCCAGCGTGACGATCTCGAACCCCAGGTCCTCGACCGTTCTTTCGATCTTCGCCGCGTCCAACCCGGCCATCTCCCGCGGTTTGGGACGAGCCCAACCCGCAACAAAAAAGTGGGGTCAGGTACAGCTTCCCCACTCCAGGTTCGTGCCTTCGTCCGTCAGCCCATGACAGACCTCTGTAACCACAACCACGGCCTTCGACTATACTAAGTCGCCCCGGCCGGGGCAACTTGACGCACCCGACGAAGCATTGGCTCCGGCGTGCCGAGGCGAGTTCACTCCGTCCGCCTGAAACCCGTAAACGCCGCCATGCGACCGGCTTTGCCTCCGCTCGCTCGATGGGAGTGGAGATCGGCGTCGCCACAGCTGGTGCAGTGCGTGGAAACTGTGACGTTTCGTGCCCGGGCGCCCGCGACCATCGCCTGCTGGATCAGAGCTCCACGAAGATCGAGCTGCGCCTTCTCCGACGACGAACCGAAGTGACGGAGAACCCGAGCATCCACCTCGTAGCAAGCGCCGCAGATCGCGGGGCCCAGATGCACGCGGACTCTCTGAGTTTCGGCTCCCACGCCCGCGAGCGCCTCCAGACCTCTCTCCAGAATCCCCGACACGACGCCGCGCCAACCGGCGTGCACGAGCCCGACCGCTCGGGCTTCCGGATCGCAGAGGTATACCGGCACGCAATCGGCGGCCGTCGATGCGAGCAGGACCCCGGCATCTCCCGTCACGAGCCCGTCGACGCGCCCCGCGAGCAGCACGCGCGTCGCCCCTTCCCCGCTCGCGCCGTCGCGGTAGATGGTCTCGACGTCCGCCCCGTGTACCTGGCGAGGTACGGCGATCGCGCGAAACCCGGACTGTTCCGCGAGCCCAGAATACACCTCCAGAAGCTCGTCTCCCGATCCCGCCGACACGGAAAACGTGCCCGCCCCGGCCCGGGTGATGCCCGCT
>JAOTZH010000145.1 GCA_029861425.1 Gemmatimonadota bacterium | reverse complement strand
CTTCGATATCTCGGCGCGCGCCGCCTATGACACGGACCTCCCTCGTCTTCGGGCCGGTGGGGTGGGGACGCAGTTCTGGTCCGTCTACGTGCCGAGCCCCTTCGAGCCCCTCGATGCCGTGCGGGCTCAGCTCGAGCAGATAGACATCGCTCGCCGGATCATCGCCCTCTACCCCGACGACCTCGGGCTTGCCCTCAGCGTGGCCGACATCGAGCGCGAGCGTGACGCCGGACGGATCGCGTCCCTTCTCGGAATCGAGGGTGGCCACACGATCGTCAACTCTCTGGGTGCGCTGAGGGCGTTCTATGACCTGGGCGTGAGGTACATGACCCTCACGCATTTCAATTCGACCGATTGGGCCGACGCCGCGACGGAGCCCGCGCGGTATGGCGGACTGACGACCTTCGGCGAAGAAGTCGTCCGGGAGATGAACCGGCTCGGGATGCTCGTCGACATCTCGCACGTGAGCCCGGGAACGATGAGCGACGTGCTTGAGGTGACGCAGTCGCCCGTGATCTTCTCGCACTCTTCGACGCGGGCGTTGACCGACCACGTCCGCAACGTTCCGGACTCGATTCTCGCCCGGATGCCCGATAACGGGGGCGTGGTGATGGTCACGTTCGTTCCGCCGTTCATCTCCGAGGAGGCCCGGATCTGGGGCGAGGGGCTGTTCCCCCAGATTGCGGCGGCGTCCAGCGACGAGGAATGGCAGCGGATCACGCGCGAGTACATCGCCGAGCACGGCGAGGCCCCGCGGGCGACGCTCGCGGACGTCGCCGACCACATCGAACACGTCGTCGGCGTCGCCGGCATCGAACACGTCGGGATCGGGGCCGATTTCTACGGGGCCGAGACCGATTCGGATCTCGTTCAGGGGCTCGAGGATGTGTCGAAGTATCCGGATCTCTTCGCCGAGCTCATCGGACGTGGCTGGAGCGACGAAGACCTCAGAAAGCTGGCCAGGGGGAATATCCTGCGGGTGTTCGCGGAGGCGGAGGACGTATCGGCCAGACTGAAGCTCGAGCTGTCGCCGTCGCTGGCGACGATCGACGGGCTCGACCGATGAGAGTCGGCGTGGCCCTCGCGGCCCTGGTCGTGGCAGGGTGCTCCGCCGAGGCGGTTCCGGACACGCTGGTTCTGGGTGGGACGGTCTTCGATGGCTCCGGCGCCGATCCCGCGACGACTGACCTCGCGATCCTCGGGGCTCGGATCGTGTTTGTCGGAGACGCGGGGAGCGAGGGAGTGGTGGCCACGGACACGATCGAAGCCGCCGGACTCATGGTCACGCCGGGGTTCATCGACATGCACAGCCATGCCGATCTGGAGGCGGACTACGGGCGAAGTGCGGAGATCTTCCTGCAGCAGGGCATCACCACGGCGGTGATCGGAGTCGACGGCGGCGGGACGCCGGATATCGCCGCCCTGTATGACCGGATGTCGGCGGACGGCATCGGCCTGAACGTCGTCTCCTACGTCGGTCACGGTGCGATCCGGAGCGCCGTTCTCGGCCTCGACGATCGAGCGCCCTCGGAGACGGAGCTCGCCCGGATGAGGGCCCTCGTCCGGAAGGGGATGGACGAAGGCGCGTTCGGTCTTTCAAGCGGCCTCTTCTACGTGCCGGGCTACTACGCCGAGACGGAGGAGGTCATCGAGTTGGCGAGGGTCGCGGCCGACTACGACGCGATCTACGACACGCACGACCGAGACCTCGGTGCCGCGTATCAGGGCGTCGGATACCTGAACTCGATCCGCGAGGCGATTCGGATCGGGGAGGAGTCCGGGACGCGGGTGATCTTCAGTCACTTCAACGCGCAGGGGCGGGCCAACTACGGGCGGGCTCCCGAAGGCGCCGCGCTGATCGACTCCGCGCGGGCGCGGGGAGTCGACGTGACCGGGGCTCAGCACGTCTATACCGCGACCATGTCGAGCTTGCAGGCCTACGCCGTTCCTCGCTGGGCGGCGGCCGGGGGACCCGAGCAGATGGTGCGCCGGTTCACCCATCCGGACACCGCGAAGATCCTGGACACACAGACGATGGAGATGCTCGAAATCCGCGGCGGCGCGGAGAAGATTCTCTTCGCGGACCCCCGGCCCGAGCTCAACGGGAAAACGCTGGCCGAGGTCGCACTGGAGCACGGCATGACGGTGCCGGAGACGGTCCGCGAGATCCTCACGGATGGCAATGCCTGGGTCATGAACCTCGAGCTGTACGACCTGGAGAACACGCGGTTTCTCGCGACCAGGCCGTGGATGATGACGTGCACCGACGGCGGGACGCCGCTGCCGGATCAGGACGTGACGCACCCGCGGGCATACGGTGCGTTTCCGAGAAAGATCCGTCTCTTCGTCGAGGAGAGCGACGATATCTCGATGGCGTTCGCGGTGCGCAGCATGTCGGGCCTGGCGGCCGACTTCCTGCGGCTGAGGGATCGCGGGTACATCCGGGAGGGGATGATCGCGGACCTCGCCATCTTCGATCGTGATCGGATCGATGACCCGGCGACCTACGAGGCTCCCCACCAGATGGCGCGGGGTCTGGAGCATCTGTTCGTGAACGGCGAGGCCGCGGTGGTGGAAGGGGTGGCGACCGGCGCACTGGCCGGTCGACCGCTCAGGCGCGAGGGCGGCTGACGCGGTCGCCTGCGGCGCCGCCGAAGCGGCGTGTGAGGCGGGTGGGGGTCGATCGGTGCTGCGCTCCCCGATCAGCCCCCACCCCGAGCCCGGCTAGTCGCCGGACGCTCCGGAATCGCCTCCGGTCTCGCCCTCCTCGCCACTGACGGCTTCCTCCTCGACCGCGTCAGCCTCGCGGAGAACCGGCGACATCTGGACCTCCTGCCCCGTCTTCTTGATGGACGAGACCGACGTCCGATCGAAGATCAGCAGGAGGGTCTCCTCGCTATCGGCGAGCACCTCGAAATGCGAAGCCGGGATCCTCAGCCCGCTATTCGCCGCACTCGGAATACGCAGAGGGGTTTCCTCGCCGGCGGGAATCATGGTGTTCCCGAACGTCATGTCGTTCGCGAACGTAATCCAGGCGCCCGACAGGTAGAGCCGCACGTTGCGGTACCGACCCGCTGGGAGCTCGCCAAACGCGATCTCCGCGACTTCGCCGTCACCGAGCGCGAACAGATCGATCTCGGTTTCTTCCAGCGGGACCCGGGTCCAGGCGGCCCCACCGGGGTTCCCCTGGCAGGCGGGAGCTTCGTCGGCCTCGGCGTCACCCTCGGACGCGCCCGTGTCGGACGTCTCGCCCGTCTCGGAGGAATCGCCCTCGGATCCTTCGGCCCCTTCTCCCTCTTCGCCGTCGCCCGCGGAGTCATCACCCTTCGGCCCGGTCCGAACCGCGCGGATCTCGCAGAGAGCCAGCCTGAGGGAAGAGATATCGGCCGGGTCGATCGTGCCCCCGGGCACGACGCTTCCGGCGAGTCCGATTCCGATGTCGCCCGAGAGGAGCGACGACGAGACCCCTGTCGTGGCTCCCACGAAGATGCTCGCGCTCCCGGACCCGCCCGACTCCTCGGAGCCGTCGTCGCCCTCCTCGCCGTCGTCGCCCTCCTCGCCGTCGTCCGACGACCCCTCGACCTCGGCTTCTTCTGCGGGGTCCGCCTCACGGAGAATCGGGCTCATCTGCACCTTGCCGCTTCCGGTGGCGCCGATCGACGCAGTGGTCGCGGCCGGGTCGAACAGAACCAGAACGGTCTCGGCAGCTCCGTCCACCGTGAAGTGAGTCGTCGGAATCCTCAGGCCGTTGTTCTCGGCGCTCGGGATCTCGAGATCGTAGACCTGGCTCGCGAAGTAGGTCGTGCTGCCGACCGTGATGTCGGTGAGAAACGAGACCGTCGCGCTCTGCAGGAAGAGGCGCACACTGTTGTACGTGCCTCCGGGGAGCGTGCCGGCCGCGACTTCCACCAGAGAGCTCTCGGTGAGGGACGCCAGGTCGATCGTGACCGGTCCCACGTCGGCCGAAGTCCACGCCCCCCCCTGGGTGCGGTGGGCCTCGACCCGGTCGATCACCAGCTCCAGGCTCTCGACGTCCGAGAATTCAAGCGGTTGACCCGAGCGCACGAGCATCGAGGTAGCGATAGAGGCCGAGGCAGCCGCGGTACGGCCGAGGAGGATCGAAGCCTGGCCACCGGCTCCGGGCCCCAGAGGGTCGCTGTCACCGCCGCACGCGGCGACGAGACCCACAAGTGAGAGAACGAGGAATCGACGCACGAATCACTCCTGGTAAGGGATGCTCCGACGGGCCGGGGCCCGGTGTGCGACGTTTTGCATACAAGTTCCGAGCCCCCCGCAAACCCCCGTCAGTCGGGGCCTTAGGCCTCGGGAGGCCTGCCCGGAGTGACAAAAAGTGCAGATATGGGAAACAAATGACGGTTGACGTGAAATCTGTTCCACCCGCCCGGTCCCTTAGGTTCTGCCACATGACCGCACAAACGGAGACCTCACGGTTGACCCGCTGTCTTCTCATGCATCCCCGCGAAGCGTGGGGGGACCAGGGGCGGATCGACCGGGAGTGGTCGGCACTCGGGTATACGGCTCGGCCCGATCGATCCCGGGCCACGGCCGAATACGACGCCTTTGCGCAGATCTTCCGATCGGCGGGCGTGCAGATCGAGTGGCTCCACCCGGCGGCCGGCCTCACGCTCGACGCGATCTACGTACGCGATGCCTCGGTGGTCTCGGATCGCGGCGTCGTCCTCTGCCGGATGGGCAAGCCGGACCGGGAGCACGAGCCCGCCGTCCAGGGCGAGGCGTTCGAGACGCTGGGCCTCGAGGTGCTGGGTTCGATCGAGGGAGCCGGCAGGCTGGAGGGCGGCGATGTCGTCTGGCTGGCCCAGGATACCCTGGCCGTCGGGATCGGATACAGAACCAACGCAGAGGGCCTCGAACAGCTGGCGTCCCTCCTCGGCCCCGGCGTCGAGATCCTGCCCGTCCATCTCCCGCACTGGCGGGGCCACGGGGACGTCTTCCACCTGATGTCGATCCTGAGTCCGATCGATGGCGATCTTGCCCTCGTCTACTCGCCGCTCATGCCGGTGACCTTCCGCGAGGAGCTCCGGGCCCGCGGATACGAGCTCGTGGAGGTGCCGGACGAAGAGCTCGACATGGGGCCCAACGCCGTCGCCCTGGGGCCGAGGCGCGTCGTGCTCGAAGCGGCCAACGGCGAGACGCGGCATCGGCTGGAGGCAGCCGGCGTCGAGGTGATCACGTACGGGGGCGATGAGATCAGCCGAAAGGGACTCGGCGGCCCGACCTGTCTGACGAGACCCCTGGCGCGCGAACCCTAGGGGCTTCTGGGGAAGATGTAGACGGGCGTGTGACTCAGCTCGACCCCGACCACGCCCCCCGAGCTCCGCTCCGTCCAGCGATCGGGCTCCTCCTCGCCCATGCCGGTGATCACGGGCTCGATGGCCACAACGCGACTCACGACGTCGAGCTCTACCTCGAGGGAGGGAACGCCGTCCTCCGGGATGATTGCCCGTAGAGGGTCCATCCAGGCGACCCAGAAGTGGCCGCCGTCCCGGTCGACGCGATACAGCCGAACCCGTGGGTCGGCGTGCTCTTCTCTCTCGATCGACTCGTATCCCGCGAGATGCCCGACCAGCTGTCGGATGGCGAAGAACGGGGGGTAGTACTCGAGGACCCGCCCGGTCCACGGGTTGATGCGCACGGCCCCGCCCCAGGCGGAGATCCCGGCTCCCGCGTTCATGGGCTTCAGGGTGAGCCAGAGGATGTCCGCGACGAACGCGAGATTGATGACGCGGATCCCCTGTTCAGCGGCGATGACCGACCGCTGGACGTGGTCCGCCGCGACGAAACCGCGCGTCCACGCGAGGGTCGCAGGATCCTTGTCCAGCAGCCGCGTGAAGAACTCCGCGAGCCGACAGCGATCGTCCTCGGTGGCCGGCGAGCTGACCACTCCGAGCGCGCCTCCGGTACACCGGTTCGCGGGCCCCCAGCCGATGTAGGAGGTGGGGGTGGTGTCGCTGATCACGACGGGCTTCACGTACCCTCGTAGCCCGGTCTCGTGGTCGATCCACCGCATCACGTGCTCGATTTCGTACGGCGATCCGAGGTTGTGGATGTTGATGAAGTCGAAGGCGTCCGGGCTGTCGAGAACGACGCGCATGTCAGCGAGGTCGTGGTGACGGTCGACGCGCCGGGTCCGCCTCCAGACCGCGTCGTACTCGTCCGGGTTCTCCACATCCATATCGACCGGGGCGAACAGAAATGCGGCATGTCCGATCCGCACGTCGTCGCTCGCGCGGTGCGCAGCCTCATACGCGAGTCGGAGGGTGTGGACGTACTCCTCGACCGGCTCGGGTTGATAGCTCGAGAACTCGTTCCCGATCTCCACGTATCGCACCGGCCACCGGAGACCCTCCATATCGTCGACGCCGTCCGCGTCGTATCGCTCGACTACCGCCTCGACCCACTCCTGGAAAAGCCCCTCGTACTCCGGCTTCGGGCTCCCGTTCGTACTGGTGAGCAGCCGGACATCCTTCGACGCCCAGCGGCTGTGCGGCTTCAGCGAAATCGTCAGCTCGGTGAAGCCGCGGGCCTGATACTCGCGCACGAAGAGGTCGAACTTCCCGAAGTCGATGTCCTCTCCGGGACCGCTCTGCATGCTCCCCCACTGAACGGCTTCGACATAGTGTTTCATCCCGGGCATCCCGGTCGCCGCGAACGCCCCCGCCATGCCGGCCGCGATCCGCGGGTTGTCGAGGAGGGCGTACTCGAGGCCGATCACGATGCCGTCGCCCGCGAACCGGCCAGGCGCCAGTTCGCGGTCCGGCTCGGGAGGCGTCCGCTGCGCATCGAGCGGCGTCCCGGGCGCCGCCAGCAGACACGCGATCGCGGCGGCCGTGACGCGATTCGCGGTCGCGCCCGACGTCCTCCTCGACGCCAGGCCCACGGCCACCCCGCCCATCAGTCTGCCAGGCCGGCCGCGCGATCGGCGGACAGCTTGATCCCGCGGATCAGAGCGGAGCTGAGTCCGTAGTGCTCCATCTCGTTCAGACCGGCGATCGTGCATCCGCGTGGAGTCGTGACCCGGTCGATTTCCCGCTCCGGGTGTCCCTCGCCCTCGAGGAGCAGCGCCGCGGCGCCGTGTGCGGTCTGCGCGGCCAGCAGGAGGGCCTCCTCCGGGTGGAACCCCACCTCGATGCCGCCCTGCGACGCGGCCCTCACGCAGCGGAGGAAGAACGCCACTCCACAAGCGCAGAGCGCGGTCGCGGGCGTCATCATGTTCTCCTGGATCACGAGCGTCCGTCCCAGTCGCTCGAAGAGGGCGGCGGCGTCCTGGAGGGCGTCTTCGTCCGCATCATCGGCGCTCAAGCACGTCATCGAGGCGCCGATCGAAGCCCCCGTGTTCGGCATGGCCCGGACGACCGGAACGTCGGTGCCGAGGGCTTCGCGGATCGACTCCAGCGCGACGCCTGACGCGACGGAAACGATCAACCGGGTACCCGGAAGACTCCCGCGGATCTCCTCGAGCAGGGCGGGGAGCTGCTGCGGCTGGACCGCCAGTATGACGATGTCCGCGTCGTCGACGGCCGCCGGATTGTCCGCGGAGACTTTGACGTCTCCCCCGAGAAGCAGCGTCGCGTGCTCGGGTCGCCGACGCGTCACCATCACGTCATCCGCCGGCACGCCCCCGTGACGCGTCCAGCCCAGGGCCAGGGCCTGCCCGAGGTTCCCGCCCCCGAGTATCGCGATGCGGCCGTCACTCATCTCGGCCACCGCTCGTTGCGGTCTCGCCGATGCGCACGAACTCGGCCCTACCGAGATGGATCCCGTTGAACAGAAGTTTGAAGGTTCCGTGCGGCTGAGCGCGCTTCTTGATGAGGGGTCCGTACAGGAACATCCGGCCTTCACCGAGCTTCGCCTCGGCCACCGTCGTGCCGCCGTTCAGATGGTGCTGACCCCACGCCCAGCCGCTCAGCAGGGGGTCCTCCGAGTCGAACCAGGCGATCGGCGTCACCCCCGCCAGGTGCGCCCCCGGGCTCGTCCGGAACACCGCGCTGTTGTTGAACATGACGTTCGCGCGCCCGGCCATCCCGAAGGCCAGCGGGTGCGTGTTGTCGACCGCCATGTCGAGCACCGAGCTGGGGATGTAGTACCGATCCTGGGACAGTCGCCTTCCGTCGCCGTCGACCAGGTGGTTCGTCAACGGCAGCTCGGCGTGATAGGCGATGTTCGTCGAGCTCCCGATGGCGAGCAGCGTCCCGCCTGCCTCGACGAAAGCGAGCAGGGCCGGAATCGTCACGTCGGGCGTGATCGAACCCAGCCGCTCCCGGAACTCCCCCGGGATCGTCGACGGGTCGGGCGGACTCCCGAAGAAGCCGCCAAAACCGCCGCCGCCGGCACCGCGGGGCGCGGGGATCGCTCCGTCCGGGAAGATCAGGACGTCGAAGCGGTCTCGCAGGTTTCCGGCGTCGAGGTCCTGTGGGTACACGACCTCGAACGGGAACTCGTACTGCTCGAGCATCCAGCGGGTCCACCCGGAGGACATCGAGCCCCCGTACCGATCCCACAGCCCGATCCGGACGGGGTTCACACGGATCGCTTCCGTGCGGGGGGCCTCCGCACGCCCCTCGAACGACAGTCCGAGATCGCGGGTGGCGGAGAACAGCATGGCCATGACCCCGTCAGCGTTCGGGATGTAGATGTCGCCGGGACCATCGTCATCGGAGGGCAGCCAGTAGACCTCACGTCCCGCGGCCAGGAGCCGGTTCGTCAGGACCGCCGCGTTGTTGGCCGCATGAGAGGTGGTGACTCCCGCATGTCTCGCCAGCCGGGAGATTTCGCCGTCAGAGAGATCCTCCAGCCGTCCCTCCAGCGTGGTCCGATTCGCCAGGTAGCGCCCGGGCTCGAACTCGGCGAGCCCCCGGATCGCCTCGAACGGGCCGTCGAAGCCTTCGAGGACGCGGTCGTACTCCAGCCCCATCTGCATCGCGAGCGTGTACCCGGCGTTGTCGTAGGGCGCGATCGGGGGACCGCCCTCGTACTGGAAGTCGTTCGGGTAGTCCTGGGGCTCCATGAGGTCGTGGATATGGGGTGCGAACGCCTGGTCCGTCTTGAGCACGTAGGAGCCCGCGGGGTACGACTTCCCGAGAACCGCGAAGTCATCGGTGGCCCGATGCACACGAATGCCGCTGCGCTGCAGGGACCAGATGAACCGGGTCGCCGTCCCGAAGTCCGTCTGATCCGACGGGACGATGTACCCGCGGGCATCCCGATCCTCGGGTTTCCGGAAGACGTCGAAATGCTCGATGTCTACCGTGCGACCGAAGAACGCGTTTCCCCCCTGGGTCCCCTCCATTGCACCCCGCTCGACCAGCTCGGCCTTGGCCGCCTCGACCATCTTCGGGTGGTGCGTCCAGCTGTCCCCGCTGCCACGCCGGATCGCATCCCGACCCATGATGTAGCGGTTGTAGAGCACCGTTTCCCGGTACCTCGAGGCGTAATCGAGGATCGCCCGATTTCCCGTGATCGAGTAGTCGATCACCGTCCGGAAGTGCAGGGGAGCGGGCACCGCCGGGGCCGGGAGGTCCGTGCTCGGGAGCTGCTTGTCCGGCATGAACTCGATCACGCCGGGCGTCGGGTTCCCCGCGGTCTCGGTGAGGATGCCGATCATGTTGTGGAAGTATCCCGTCGTCCGGACGTTGCCGTTGAACCACGTCGAGAACGACGCCCCGTCCCGCATCGTCGCCCCGTACTTGCCCTCGGCGATGAGCCGGTTGTGCATCGCGATCCCCACCGCATCGATGCCGACGTTGAGCAGAGGGTGCGTGTTGTAGTTGAACGGGTTTCGGAAGGGGGGGACGAAGAGGACAGTGCCCCGTGGGCCCCGCTGGTGGTGGTTGTACATGATCTGCGGGTGCCACTCGATGAACTTCACCCGCGACATGTTCTGCGTCTCGGGCTGGCTCACGAGATACGAGTCCCGGTTGTTGTCGTGCCCGACGTACTTCTGGTAGAGCCGCGGGATGCCGCCGGTCGTCCGGTCGAGTGGATCGTCGTGTCGCATGTACCAGTTCGACACCAGCTCCATGCCGTCGGGGTTCGCGTGCGCCGCCAGGTTGATCAGGTCATCCAGGAATCGGAGCGT
>JAOTZH010000014.1 GCA_029861425.1 Gemmatimonadota bacterium | reverse complement strand
GTGCGTGCCAGGAGGTCGACCTGAGCGCGGCCTTCGGGAAGGTGGCGCAGTGGTCTCAAACCGTGCTCCCCGACAGCCGCCACGCCGAGCTGGCCAACCTGGCGTGCAAGTCCGCGATCCTGAACCGCGGCGTCTCGCACCTGATCTTCCCAAACGAGGTGCAGAACATCCCCTGGCCGGCTTCGGGTCGGGCCGGGAGCCCCGATGGACGAGTCCCCGACCGGGCGATCGAGCCGTCCGACGACACCCTCGAAGACGCGGTCTACGCGCTCACGGGGGCCAGTCGGCCGGTGATCATCGTCGGACACGGCGCCCGCTTCCAGATGGCTTCCGTGATCGAGTTCGCCGAGTCTTTCGAGATCCCCGTCCTGACGACCTTCAAGGCGAAAGGCCAGATCCCCGACTCGCACCCGCTCGCCGGTGGCGTGCTCGGACGGAGCGGAACCCCGATCGCGAGCTGGTTGATGAACGAGGCGGATCTGCTGCTCGTTCTCGGAGCGAGCTTCAGCAACCACACGGGGATCACCCCGAAGAAGACCACGGTCCAGGTGGACTACGATCCGATGGCGCTCGGGAAATTCCACGCCGTCGACGTGCCGGTGTGGGGCGAGATCGGGACCACGATCGGACGGCTTCGTGAGATCCTGGACGGGCAGATGACCAACGCAGACCAGGCCGGGGACGTCGCGACCCGTTGGCAAATCTGGAGGGCGGAGAAGGAGCGCAGGGAAGGGGAGACCGGCGACAACGGTGTCGGATCGCCGGCGATCTTCGCCGCGATGAACCGAACCGTGCCCGAAGATGCGATCATCGCCGTCGACGTCGGGAACAACACGTACTCGTTCGGGCGCTATTTCGAGTGTAGCCGGCAGTCCGTGCTGATGTCCGGATATCTGGGCTCGATCGGGTTCGCGCTGCCAGCGGCGTTGGGCGCCTGGGTCGCGACGCAGGAGGATGACCCGCTGTTCAAGGGGCGGAAGGTGATCTCGGTGTCCGGGGACGGCGGGTTCGGTCAGTACATGGGCGAGCTCACGACGGCGGTGAAGTACGGCATGGACATCACGCACGTCCTGCTCCACAACCGGGAGCTCGGGAAGATCTCGAAGGAGCAGAGGGCCGGAAACTGGGACGTCTGGGAGACGTCGCTCCACAACCCCGACTTCTCCAAATACGCGGATAACTGCGGGGCGCTCGGGATTCGGGTAACGGATCGCTCGGGGCTCGACGAGGCGCTGACGCGGGCGATCGAACACGAGGGTCCCGCGCTCGTCGAGATCATTTCGGATCCGCTGCTGGTCTGATCGTCAGCGCTCCGGACTCACGAAACCGTAGGCGCGTTCCACCTTCGCCACCCGGACCTCGTATGCGGCGTACCACCGCTCGCGTCCCCGCGACTGCGCCGTCTGGTGCTCGGCGTTTCGCTTCCAGGCCGCGATCGCCTCTTCGCTCTCCCAGTACGAGATTGTGAGACCGAGCCCGTCGTCGCCGCGGGCGCTCTCGATGCCGAGAAAGCCGGGCTGTTCGGCGGCGAGCTCGATCATGCGAGCGGCCATCTGGCGGCAAGGCCTACGGTGTGGGGCCTCCGCGTCCGACGACGGCGACGTCAGATCTCGATCAGCCGGTCGCTCTCTTCCGGCTCGGGGAGGGAACCGCGGACGCCGACTCGGGTCCCGTGCGCAGAGTTCCGATGAGAACTGCAAGCGCGTCGTTCATCCGATCCAGCGCGGACAGGAGATGAGCGGTCTGGTCCGGCTCGAGCGCATCTCGCTCCCGTCGAAGCACCTTGCTGGCTGCGCGGATGCCGTCCGTGACGACCCGTACCGCCTCATCCGGGTCGCCGGCGACATCGCCGGCAGAATCCACGTCTCGAATCGTGAGCACCGCACCCGCCACAGCCACCAGGTCGCTCAGTGTCTCGCGGTCCCGATCGGACCAGACTCGCGGGCGCGTGTCGATCCCACAGAACGACCCGATGTGCTGTCCCGAGGCCGTGGCCATGGGCACTCCTGCATACGCGATGACGCCGATGTCCCGCACGGCCAGATTGTGCTTGAGCACTGGATGCTGGCGGGCGTCCTCGACCATGACCGGTTCTCTGCCCGAGACGACCCACTGGCAGAAGGAATGCGAGAGCGGGGTCTGACGCGCCGTCGCCCAGGGTTCGGGAAGGCCGACGTGTGTCGCGAAGAACTGGCGATCCCGATCTACCAGCGAGAGGAGCGCCACGGGCACGCCGAGAGTGCCTGCCGCGATCGTCGTCAGCCAGTCGAGATCGGGGTCGACCTCGGCGTCGAGGAGCCCCGTGGCGTCCAGGGCGGTCAATCGCTCCGGATTCGCGATCGCGCCCTCCGGAGCGTGCGTTACGACGACCCCCCTCCCGCTCACTCTATGCAGCGCGTGGACGAGGGCCTCAGGGTCGATGGGGTCTTCAAGGCAGGCCTGAGCCCCAGCCTCGAGGGCAGACTCGCAATCGACGCCGTTACGGGCCATCGCGATCACCGGCGTAGCCGTCGTATGTAGGCTACGCCGCAACCTCTCGATCACCGCCCGCCCGCCGCCGGCCGGAAGCTGCATGCTGAGTACCACGGCGTCCGGCTGTTCACGGATCGCCAGCTGCAGCCCCTGCACACCGTCCGCGGCAAAGACCACGGTCCAGTCGCGTTCCCGCAGGTGCTTTGCGAGCCTCAGGCTGCCCTCACGATCCGCGGTCACGAGCAGCACCGTCGGCGCGCCCTGCGGCGCACCCCTGATCCACTCCTCCATGCCTCCACCCCCCCCGTCCGGCGCTCGACGCACCAACGATAGGGTGACCGCGCAATCCGAGGAAACCCGATTAGACTCCTCGTGTTAGTCCCGCCTTCCGCGAGTCTCAGAGGCTCGCCACCGTCCGGCTCGCCGCCGGACTAACGCATGCCCGCCTGAGCCTTCACCCACTCGACGGCTTCGCGGTGCGTCCCGAACCACACGCCGGGCTTCGACCGAATGTGCTCGATCAACTCGCGCAGGATCACGATCCGCGACCGATGGCCGATGTAGTGCGGGTGCATCGTGAGGAGGAACATCGTGCCCTCCTCGTAGGCCACGTCGAACTCGTCCTTGTAGACCTGTAGCACCTCCCTCGGGCTCGCGTACCGGTCTCCCAGAGGATTGAACAACGGGGCGTCGTCGAGGATCCAGTCCACGGGAAGCTCGACCAACCCTGTCGGTTCGCCGTTCGCCATGATCTCGTAGGGCCGATCGTCCGCCATGAGAGACGAATCGTAGAGGAAGTCGAGCTCTCGGAGGATGTCGAGCGTCGCGTTGCTGAAGTTCCAGGAAGGCGCGCGGTAGCCGACCGGTCGCGATCCCGTGAGTTCGGTCATGCGGTCCAGCGCCATGCGGAGCAGGCGTTCTTCCTCGTCCGCTGGCAGCTGGTTGTTTCGCTCGTGGATCCAGCCGTGAATCCCGATCTCGTGGAGGCCAGACGCCTGGATGAGACCCACCTGATGGGGCGCCAGCGTGAAGCTCATCGCCGGCGCGAAGAAAGAGGCGGCGATGTCGAACTCGTCGAGCAGGTCGACGACGCGTCCCAGGGCGACCCTGGACCCGTACTCGCCCTGGGACAATCCGCCCACGTTCGTGTCGCCGTTCCGGAGCCAAACTGTCTCGTTGTCCACGTCGAACGACAGCAGTACGGCGACCCTGGCGCCTCCGGGCCAGGAGTCGGGATTTAGCGACCGACCGGCGCGGACCCGCTCTACTTCAGCAAAAATCCGCTCCTCCGGCCATTGCCATGGCGGGAGATCCTCCTGGGCGGTGACCGCTCCGGGCATGACGCATGCAAAAAGGAACAAAGCCGCCGATGTACCTCGGCGGGAGACCGCGAACGTGCGGCAGGACGATTCGGGCGATCGGCGGGATTTCATCTGAAGTTCTCCGGAGCACGGTAGAAATCTCTCGAATGTCCGCCTAACTTTATCGACTGCTCTGGAATCGAGAGAGACCACTCGAAGCCGCCTCGGCGGCGTGTGAGGGACCTATCCATATGGCGACAGCAGAAGCGGAAACCAAGACCCTGGACCTCAGCGCGCACGGGATCACTGTCACAAATGTGACGAGAAACCCGCCGCCGGCCTTGCTATACGAACAGGCCCTCGGTGGGGGTGAGGCGGAGACAAGACTCGCCGACAACGGCGCCCTCGTGGCGTTTTCCGGAGCGAAGATGGGTCGTTCGCCGAACGACAAGCATGTCGTCAAGGACCCGGAGACGGAGAACGACGTCTGGTGGGGACCGGTCAACTTCCCGCTGGAGCCCGCCTCATTCGAACAGAATCGGGAGAGAGCGCGCGCTTTTCTGAACGCTCGGGACCACCTGTACGTCATCGATGGCTTCGCGGGTTGGGATCCAGCGCACCGGTTGAACGTCCGGATCATCTGCTCCCGGCCGTACCACGCCCTGTTCATGCACAACATGCTGATTCGACCGACCGCCGATGAGCTCGCCGGCTTCGGCGAGCCGGATTTCGTGGTCTACAACGCGGGTCAGCAGTCGGCCGACGAGTCGGTGGAGGGTGTGACCTCGCCCACCAGCGTCGACATCTCGTTCGCCCACAACGAGGCGACGATTCTCGGTACGGAGTACGCCGGCGAGATGAAGAAGGGCGTCTTCACGATCATGAACTACCTGATGCCCAAGCGCGGCGTGCTTTCCATGCACTGCTCGGCGACGGCGGACCCGGACTCGACCAGCTCCTCGATCCTGTTCGGGCTGTCCGGCACCGGAAAGACGACGCTTTCGGCCGATCCGAACCGGTTGTTGATCGGTGACGATGAACACTGCTGGACGGATACCGGGGTGTTCAACATCGAGGGCGGTTGCTACGCGAAGACGATCGATCTGTCAGAAGAGAAGGAGCCGGACATCTACCGCGCCATCCGGTTTGGCACCGTGCTCGAGAACGTCGGCCTGTGCGACGACCGCGCGGTAGACTGGTCCGACTCGTCACTGACGCAGAACACGCGAGGCAGCTATCCGATCGAGTACATCGCGAACGCGAAGATCCCCTGCGTTGCCGGCCACCCAACGGATGTGATCTTCCTGACCGCGGATGCCTTCGGCGTGCTCCCTCCAGTGAGCAAGCTCACGCCCGAGCAGGCGATGTATCACTTCATCAGCGGGTACACGGCGAAGGTCGCCGGCACGGAGGTCGGCGTGACGGATCCGGAGGCGACGTTCTCGCCCTGCTTCGGCGGTCCGTTCCTGGTCTGGCACCCGGCGCGCTACGCCGAGATGCTCGCCGCGCGGATGCGGACCCATGGCACGAACGCCTGGCTGGTGAATACCGGCTGGAGCGGTGGCCCGTTCGGAGTAGGCTCGCGTATCAACCTGCCGTACACCCGGGCCATGGTGGACGCGATTCACCAGGGTGTGCTGGCCGACGCACCCACCGAGCCGGATCCGGTATTCGGCATTCACGTGGTCACCGATGTCCCGGGCGTCCCGAGCGACATCCTGCGACCGCGCGACACGTGGGCCGACAAGCACGCCTACGACGAGAGGGCGCGTCGCCTGGCCGGGCTCTTTGTGGAAAACTTCAAGGAGTACGAGGACGACTGCCCGCCGGAAGTGTGCGGGGCCGGCCCCACCGTGTGAGGGCCGCCCCGACGGGGTAGACCGGGGCCGAAACGCCCCCGCCAGAGACGCCCCTCCAGGACGCGCCGGACTTCCTCGTTCGGCGCGTTTTTTTCCGCCCCCTTCACCGGGAGATTGACAGTCGGCACATAGGTGATAATATTATCACCTATGGAAGCGAAACGACCTTCTTCGATCGACGGTCTGGACCTCGTGTGGCGGGCGCTGGCAAACCCCGTGCGCCGCGAGATCCTGGACGTCCTGAAGGTCCGTCCGCTTCCGACGGGCGAGCTGGCCGAGCGATTTCCGGCCCTCTCGCGCTTCGCGGTGATGCAGCATCTGGGAGTACTCGAAGAAGGCGACCTCGTGGTTCGGCAGAAGCTGGGCAGAGTGACGATCAACCACTTCAATCCCGTTCCGATCCAGCGGATCGCCGATCGATGGATCGATCGGATGCGGAAACCGTGGGCCGAGTCGCTGGTCGACCTGAAGAAGGAGTTGGAGTCGGGGGAGGACGAGGGCGAGGACTCCGAGTCCGTCGGCCTCGGAAAGGCCGGATGACGACGTCCGGGGCCGCGTGCGCGGTCGCGAAACGAAACGAGGGAGAGCAATGGCCACGAGTCAGGGTATCGAGCATATGGTCTCGATCGACATCAAGGCGCCCGTGGATCGCGTCTGGGACGAGATCACGAAGACGGGCTCCATCCAGAGACCGCTCTACAACACGATCCTCGAGACCGACCTCGAGCCGGGCAGCCCGGTCAAGTACCTGAGCCCCGATCGCAAGCGGATCTTCGTGATCGGACGCGTGATCGACGTCGATCCGCCGACCATGCTCCAGCACACGTACATGTTCACGTCGAAGGACGAGCCGCCTACGCTGGTGACCTGGAATCTCGAATCGATCGACGACGGCTGCCGCGTCACCGTGACGCACGAAGGGTGGACCGAGGAGCACAAGGCGCCCGAGAAGTCTGCTGGCGGCTGGCGAGAGATCCTGCGGCTGCTCAAAGCCGAGGTCGAGACCGGACAGATCCCGCTCAAGATGCGCCTCACCTACTCACTGATGAACAAGATGATGTGGATGATGCCGAAGACGACGATGGCGCCGAACGCAGTGGATCTGCTCGAGCGGTGGAGGCACCGGGAGGCCGGTCTGACGCAACAAGCCGGTGACGTGCGAGAGCCGGGCGACGCACGAATAGGAGCTGGAGGATAGAGATGGCGTCACCAGAAGAGACGGCCGCGAAGGTGCGAGAGAACCTCCTCGAGAAGACCGGGCGTACGGCGGAGGACTGGTTCGTGGTTCTGTCCGGCGCGGGTCTGGAGAAGCACGGCGAACTGGTGAAGTACCTGAAGACCGAACATGGGGTGACCCACGGCTTCGCGAACTTCATCGTGCACGACTTCCGGGACCGGAACAGCGGCGACGGCGACTCGGCCGATCCGGTCGCGGCGCAGTACACGGGGAAGAAGGAGCACCTGCGACCCGTGTATGACGCGATCATCGCCGAGGTACGGCGTCTTGGCGGGGACGTGGAAGTATCGCCGAAGAAGGCGTATGTGAGCCTTCGCCGGAACAAGCAGTTCGCCACCGTGGGTCCGGCGACGAACACCGCGGTCGAGGTCGGCCTGAACTTGAAGGGCCACGAGACGACGAGCCGCCTGCAGAGCGGCAAGGGGATGGTCACGCACCGCGTGCGACTCGGCGCTACCGAGGAAGTCGACTCCGAGCTGGTCGGTTGGATCCGGACGGCGTACGAAGGCGCCTGAGCAAACGGAGGGCGCCCGGACCACCCGGTTGACCTCCGCGCCGGGCCGTCAGAATGTTCCCGCCCGACTCCAAGACCTCCGGAAGGGCGAAATGAACCAATTGTTCCGTACCGCGGCGATCCTCTCACTCGGACTGTCGACGGCATGTGGCGGGGGCCGCACGGCGACCGTCGAGACGGCGCCCGTCCCCGGCGCGATGGCCGACGAAGCGCCGGAGCAGATCCCGCTCTACGAGGGCCTGGGACCATACAATCGACCCATCGTGACGTCGTCGGACGAGGCGCAGGCCTATTTCGATCAGGGCCTCCTCCTCATGTACGCGTTCGGGACTGGCCCGGCGGCGGAGTCGTTCCAGGCGGCACAGACGGCGGACCCGAACTGCGCCGCGTGCTACTGGGGCGAGGCCTGGGCACTCAGCCCGTACCTGAACGGCGGGATGGCGCCGGGACGCGAGCGACGGGCCCATGCGGCCATCCAGAAGGCGAAGGAGAACAGCGAGGGTGCGAGCGACGTCGAGCGGGCGCTGATCGCGGCGTTCGAAGTGCGTTACGACGCGGAACCGGCAGCGGAGCGGCGAAAGAGCCTCGATACCCTCTACGCGCGGGCGATGGGTGAGGTCGCAGAGCGGTTCCCGAACGATCTGGACGTCCAGACCCTGCGCGCCGAAGCCCTCATGCTGCTTCGTCCCCGCCGTGGCGATGTCGATCTGCACGCCGACGACGTAAGGGTGATCCTGCCGATTCTCGAAGGTGTTCTGGCCGCCGACATCCGGCACCCGGGGGCGTGTCACCTCTACATCCATCTGGTCGAGGGTTCGCAGGACCCGAGTCTCGCCGAGGACTGCGCCGACTACCTCGGCGACCAGATCGCCGTGAGCCACATTCGCCACATGCCGTCCCACATCTACATGAACATCGGCCGGTACAGCGATGCCGTCCGCTCGAACCAGCGCGCGTGGCATGCCGACCAGAAGGCGGATCACGGTGGGCCACCGGGAGTCTACCCGAGCCACAATCTCCACATGCTGCTGTTCGCCGCCGTATTGGACGGACAGAGCGCGGTCGCCGTGCAGGCCGCGAAGGACCTGAGCAAGATCCAGTCGTCGTGGGGTTGGTATCACCCCGCGACCCTCTCGATTTTCGGACGCTGGGACGAAGTGCTGGCACTCACCGGCGAGCCGGAGGACGACGCGTTCCAGCAGTCGATGTGGAGCTACGCTCGCGGGATGGCGCACCTGCGCCGGGGCTACGCCGCGGCCGCGGAGGAAGAGCTGGCGCGCATCGACGAGCTGAGGGCGACGGTCGGGGAGGCTCGCTTCCGCTTCCACGACCAGGCCGTTCTGCTCCAGGTGCCGCGCGGTCTTCTCGCCGGAGAGATCGCCTTTGCCGCCGGTCGCGTGGACGAGGCGATCGCCACCCTCCGGGCGGCCGTCGAGGTCGAAGACGGCCTGACGTACGATGAGCCGGAGCCCTGGCACCTGCCGACCAGACAGGTGCTCGGGGCCATCCTGCTCGACGCCGATCGGGCGGCCGAAGCCCAGGCCGTCTTCGAGGACGCACTAGAGGATCACGAGAACTCCGGGTGGTCGCTGTTCGGTCTCTACCAGGCGCTCGAGGCGCAGGGCAAGGACGCGGAGGCGGCAGAGGTGAAGGCCCGGTTCGAGCGTGAATGGGCCAGGGCGGACATCTGGCTCTTCTCGTCGCGGTTCTAGGGCTGTGAGTTCAGGGGTGTTCGACTACGGCTGTCCGGAGAGCCCCTACCGGGTCGGCTTCACCGGGGGGTTTCGAGCGGCGGAAGCCGCGACGGCGCCGCCGGCCGACGCGCCGGAACGCGCCTCTCTGAAGGAGGAGCTTTCCTCGGTCGTGGCCGAGATCGCGGAGGCGCAGCGCCGACTGTACGCCGCGGATCGTTACTCCCTGCTGCTCGTCTTCCAGGCGATCGACGCGGCCGGGAAGGACTCGACCATTCGAGCGGTCACCACCGGCGTGAACCCGGCGGGCTTCCAGGTCTTTTCGTTCAAGGCCCCGTCGAAACAGGAGCTAGATCACGACTTTCTGTGGCGTACGGCAAAGAGACTCCCGGAGCGGGGGCGAATCGGCGTCTTCAACCGCAGTTACTACGAGGAAGTCCTGGTCGTACGCGTCCACCCCGAGTTCCTGGGAGGTCAACGACTCCCGCGTGTGCCGGACCTCGACGCCCTGTGGCGGGAGCGGTATGAGTCCATACGCGAACACGAGCTGCACCTCGCCCGAAACGGCACGGTACTCCTCAAGTTCTGGCTCAACGTCTCGAAGGACGAGCAAGCCCGGCGGTTCATCCGTCGCATCGACCGTCCGGACAAGAACTGGAAGTTCAGCGGCGGCGACGTCGCCGAGCGCGAGCACTGGGACGACTACATGGCGGCATTCGAGGACACCCTCGACGCGACCTCCCGGCCGCACGCACCGTGGTACGCGATCCCCGCGGACAGCAAGCCGTTCATGAGGCTCACGGTGGCGAAGATCATCCGGGACCAGCTTGAGGCGCTCGATCTGCGCTACCCGGTCCTGCCGGCCGATGAGCTGGGGGAACTCGCCCGACACCAGTCGGCGCTGGAGGCCGAGCTCGACGGATTGTAGGGGGGCGGCACTGCCCGGCTGACTACGCCTCGCCGGCCTCGCGCAGCGCGCGAAGCTCCGAAGTAGCCCAATGGCCGAGTCTGTCCCCCGCGTGCACGTCGGCAGCCCGGCGCAGGGCGGGGGCCGCGAGCTCGGGACGGCCCAGACGATCCCGGCACAGCTCGACCAGCTCTCTAAGGATCTGCCGCTGAGCGTCCCTGCCGATGCCCGGGACCGCCGCCGCGCGTCTGAACCAGGCGGCGGCCTCGACGAGATCCCGCGTCTCGTCGCGGTGGAGCTCCGCCAGTCGGAGCGGGGCGCGCGGGTCGTTCGGGTGGTCTCTGGCTCGAGCCTCGAGGGCCTCGACCGCCTCGTCGAGCAACCCGCGGATGATCAGCGTCTCCTCCTGCGAGAGCTCGCCGAGGTAGGGGGTCGAACCCCCCGACGGCGTATATATCTGCCCCGCGACGACGCCCGCGTTCCGGACGATGAACTCCGTCGAAGCCCAGATCCCTGAAGCGAACGGAATGCCGAGCACGATGGCCCCGATCAGGGGGTTCCACCGGAACAGTAAAAAGCCCAGCGCCGCACCCATGACGATCCCGGCCATGGACCCCAGCGCGAGTATGCCGATGGTCTGCGAACGACCCTCCGAGTCGACGTCTCGAATCGGGCCGCGCTCGAACAGCCGCATGAAGTGGCGTCCGATCACCTCGAGCCTCCGCGGGCGGAGTAGGTCCGGCGTTCCGAGGGGATCGGGGGCTCTGCGTTCAGAAAGGCACTCGGGACGGTCTGACAGGGTCCGGCCCGGCACGCCTCCGCCACATCGAAGTGGAGGTGCGGAAACGCGCTCCGTCCGGAATGCCCCGAGAGGCCGATCGTGTCGCCGCGACTCACCGCCTGCCCGCGGAGGACGAAGACCCCGGCACGCGTCAGGTGGATGTAACGGGAATACTCGCCGTCTTCATGCTCGAGGATGATGAAGTTCTCGTCGCCGACCCGTCCCGTCCCATCCGAACGGTCGCCGCGGACGGTGAACACGACCCCGTCGCGGGCGGCGATGACCGGCGTCCCGATGGGCATCTCGAAGTCGAAGGAATACCGGAAGCGACCCGCGTGCGAAGCGCGGCCGCAATTGCCCTGGGTCAGCGTGAAGAGTTCGCCCTCGGGGAAGGGCAGCAGGTACTTAGGGGTGAGAGCGGTCGGTGCGAACCCGCAGCCGCCTTCGAGTCGAGCACCGGTCCCCCCGGGACCTGACCGGGCTGGATCCTCCGTGGCCCGATGGTCAGTCGACGGGTCCCGGGGCTCCTCGTTTGGGGCGACGGGTGTCGGCCTCGCCCCGCCGGCGCATCCTGCAACGGCCGTCGCGATCGACACGATCCGGATAGCACGCGTTCCCATCACCGCACGTCCTCCTCGCCCCACCGCCCGGGCCCCCGAGGCCCCTGCCTGCAGACGTACCCGGCGGTCCCGCGGTCACGCCTGGCGGCCGCGGGCACTTCATGAGACTAACGCCCTTCGACGTTCCGAAGGAACTCCTGCATGATCCGTACGTTGGCCTCCGGCGCGTCCAGCATCGTCATGTGCGCCGCTGCCGGGATCTCCTCGAACCGTGCGCCGGGGACCCGGCTCGCATAGTCCGCGACCGTCTCCGGGAACGTCTCGTCGAATTCGCCTACTGTGAAAAGGGTCGGCAGACCCAGACCCGGCAGGGCGTCCATGCGATCCCAGGTCTCGAGCGTGCCGGTCGCCGTGAACTCGCTCGGACCCCACATGTAGGCGTAGACCTCGTAGCCGAACTCCTCCATCGTCTGCGTCATGAGAGGCGGCCAGGGGTCCGTCCGCAGCAGGTAGCGCTGGTAGAAGGCCGTTACCGCCCCCATATACTCGGGGCTGTCGGTCGTCCCGGCGGTCTCGTGCACCTCGATGACGTCCTGCAGCTCCTGGGGCAGCTCCGTCACGCGTCGTTTGGCGTCGGCCAGCCAGCGTGCGGTGCTGAACAGTGGGCTCGCGAAGGTGGCGCTCCGGACCCCGGCCGGGTCCGTCAGCAGGTATTCGATGAGGAGCATCGACCCCCACGAGTGGCCGAGGATGTGGACTTCGTCGAGGCCGAGCGCGTCGCGCACCGCGTCGATCTCCGCGATATGCCGCTCGATAGTCCACAGGCTCGTGTCGCTCGGCTTCTCGGACCGCCCGGCGCCCAGCTGGTCGTAGAAGACGACGGGGCGGTCGGCCCCCAACGCCTCGAAGGGCTCGAACCCGCGGCTTCCGGCGCCCGGACCCCCGTGGAGAAGAAGGAGTGGGACGCCGTCGCCCTCGCCGACCACCCGGTACCACACGTTGCCGCCAGGCACCGCGATCGACCCCTCCGAGGGCGCGATCGCCCGGACGGCGGTCGCCTCGGATTCGGTCCGCTCGAGACGGCCCGCGCCCGACTCGGGAGATGAACAGCCCGCCAGCAGCGTGAAGAGCCAGGCTGAGACGACTCCGGCACGAGGTCTCGACCAGCGCGGAGTCATGGCACGGCCTCCTCGAGGAACCGCAACACGGCGGATTTGACCTGGGGCCAGAGCGGAGACCACGGGGCGACGACGTCGAAGTGGCCGGCACCATCGAGGATGATGGTCTCGACCGGGTCGCCCGCCTGCTCTGCCGCCTCGTCGTACGCGTTCGCGAACCGTGGCGGAACGGCACCGTCGTCGGAGCCGGTGATCTGGAGTTGCGGAACGCCAAGCGGCAGGAGACGCGCCGGGGACCCCTGGACGTAGTGGTCGTCGTGCTCCTCCGGCGTGCCGCCCAGAAGTCGCGGGATGATGTCCGGACCGCACGTCGGCACGTTCGCCGCGTGGAACGCCTCCAGATCGCCGAGTCCGCCCAGGCTGACCGCCGCGAGCGGCCTGACTGGATCGGGGCGATAGAGCTCGGAACCTTCCGGGATACGAGCGCGGCCCGCGGCCCAGAGGGACAGGTGTCCGCCCGCCGAGTGACCGAGCACGGCCACGCGATCGAGATCCAGGTCGTGATCGTCCGCGATGATCTTCAGATGGTCGATGCCACCGGCCACGTCGAGGAACGTCCCGGGCCAACCCCCGCCCTGCTCGTCGATTGGCCGGTACTCGACACTCCAGGTCGCCCAGCCGGACGCGGTGAGCTCTTCGTTCAACTCGTCGAGGTGTCGAAGATCCGCGAAAGACAGCCAGCACCCGCCGTGTATGACGATCAGGACGCGGTGGGGGCCGGGCCGGTCGGGTAGCCGAAGGTGTGCGACGTGACGCGGCCCATCGCCGTATCGGATCTCGTGGTCGGGCGGGATCGGCGGGCGGGTCAGAAGCTCCTGAGTGCCGACCTGGCCCGCCGCCGCCCCGGTCGCCATCAACATCATCGCCACTGTCCCGACGAAGCCCTTACCCCAGCTTCGAGCCATCAGCCACCTCCCGCTCGGGGACGGCGAGCACCACGGCCCCGTCCTCGCGATAAAACCCCGTGATCAGGCACTGCGACATCATCGGGCCGATCTGCTTCGAGGGAAAGTTCACGACACCCACCACCTGCCGGCCAATGAGGTCGGCAGGTTCGTACAGATCCGTCACGCGCGCGCTCGACGCGAGGGCTCCCACTTCCGGGCCGAAATCCACCGTGATCCGATACGCGGGCACGCGCGCCTCTTCGAACACCTCGGCCGAAACGACCGTGCCGACCCGGAGCTCGACTGCCTCGAACTCCTCCCAGGAGATCGGCGGCTTCACGCGTGAATCCGGGCACTCTCGCGCCCGCCGGCCGGGACGTCCGCGGTGCCACGCGGGCTCAACGGATCGTCGGTCCGCCGGCCCGGTCGTCCGGCACGAATCGGTCACGTGCCGGCATCACCAGCCCGGCGATCGTCGCGGAGTCGACGACGGCGTCGGCCGCGACGAGCTCGTTCAGGTAGAGGATCGCGGCGACGGCGCCGTAGACCTCCTCGTCGGTGAGCGAGCCGGGCGCATCGAACGGCATCGCCTTCCGGATGTAATCGAACAGGGTCGTCGCGTAGGGCCAGTAATTCCCGACGGTCGACCTGGCCGCCTCCGTCGCGAACGGGAAGCCATCTCCCGGGATCCGGCCCGCCAGCACGTCGTTGGGCCCTCCCGTCCCATCGACGCCATGGCACACCGCGCAGCGGGCCTGGTAGATCGCGAGCCCGTCGTCCACGGTCGCGCGGCCGGCCGGAAGCCCGGCACCATCGGGCCCGACGTCGATGTCGAGGGCGGCGATCTCCTGCGCGGAGGCCGTGCGCCCGAAGCCGAACGATCCGCCGCCGCCAGGCCCCTCGATCGGTGCCGGGGTCGAGGAGTCGGCCACGTCACCGGATTCGTCGATCGAAACGCATGCGGTCAGTGCGACGGCCAGAGACAACCAGAGCGTCGCCCTCATACGGTGGCGAACCCGATCGTGCCGTCCGCGCCGACCTTCCACCCGCGAATCGTGTTGTAGTGATAGCGGGATCGCGGTCCGCGAGCTGCCTGCATCTCCGCTACCGTCGGCTGCACGTACCCGGTCTCGTCGACGGCCCGGCTCATCAGGTGCGCCGGTTCGCCATCCCACCGCCATCCGAACGAGAACCGTGTCAGCGCCTTCGGCAGCACCGGCTCCTGGAGCGAGGCGCTTGCCCAGGTGGCCCCTCCGTCGAGACTGAGTTCCACCCGCGCGATCCGTCCCCGACCGGTCCAGGCGTATCCGGTAATCCCGACCCACCCGGGCCCCTCGAGCCGAACCGGATGGGCGGGATACGTGATGAGCGATTTCGCGTCCATCTCGAAGGAGAAGATCCGTGCCGTCCCGTCCTTCAGCGGGTCCGAGTATCGGGACGTCTCGTCACGTGTCATGAACGGGCGATCGGAGAGCTCCAGACGTCGAACCCACTTCACGTTCGCGTTCCCCTCCCAGCCCGGTAGCAGCAACCGCGCCGGGTATCCCTGTTCCGGTCGGATCGCCTCGCCGTTTTGCGCATAGGCTATGAGGGCATCGTCCCATGCCTTCTCGACGGGCACGCTGCGCGCCATCACCGCCGCGTCCGAGCCCTCCGCCAGGAACCATGAGGCGTCCGCGTGCGCCCCGACCTCGGCGAACAGCGTCTTCACCGGGACGCCGGTCCACTCGCTGCCGCTCAGCAACCCGTCCAGCTGCTGCGGACTCACGTCGGCCCGCGGCGTCTCGGAATAGCCGGCCCCTCCATTCCCCGAACACTCGAGGAAGTACGTGCGGGTGACCGAAGGAAACCGCCTCAACTCGTCCAGCGTGAACACCATCGGACGGTCGACCATGCCGTGGATCAGAAGTCGATAGGCTTCGGGCTCGATCCTCGGGATTCCGTGGTGGTGACGCTCGAAGTGGAGGTCGGCTGGTGTGATCGTGCCATAGAGATCCTGCAGCGGCGTACGCGTGACGCCCCCGATGGAGCTGGAGATCAGCTTCTCCGGAGTCTCGTGTGGCGAACGGGAGCCCAACACCTGAGGCCGATCGCCCGGGACCTTCGTGGGGTCCGGCCCGGCCTGGGCGGCCGCCTCCGCACCATCGGCGCGGAGCACCCGCGCCGTGATCGCGCTTCCTGCCGCCGCCGCGGCCCCCGCCAGCAGAGACCTTCGGCTGATCGAGTCGCCCGAGTCAGTCATCCAGCACTCCTTCCGGAAGCCACCGGTATTCCATGTAGCGGGCCGTCTCTTCGGCCACCGCCCGTCCGTGAAGACGCTCGACGACCGTCAGCGCCATGTCGATGCCGGCCGAGACCCCGGCGGACGTAACGATGTCGTCTTCGACGACTCGCGCCTCGCCCGTCACGTCGATGCTCGCGTCGACATCCGCGAGAAGGTCCAGAGCCGCCCAATGAGTCGTGGCACGCCGGTTTGCGAGCAGCCCGGCGGACGCGAGCAGCAACGCGCCCGTACAGACCGACGTGACCCGTTCGGCCTCTGCGGCTCGAACGCGAATCCAGTCGACCACCGTGTCGTCCTCGAGGAGTGCTCTCGTTCCAAAGCCCCCCGGGACGAGAAGGACGTCGATCACGGGGGCGGTGGCGAAGCCGTAGTCGGGGACTACGCGAAGCCCGCCCGTGACCCGCAGCTCACCAGGCTCCGCCGCGACGGTGAACACGTCGAAGGGTGCTGAGTCCTCGGAACGGCGCGATTCCACGCCCGGCTCGAGACGGGTGCGCGAGAACACCTCGTAGGGGCCGGCGAAGTCCAGCACCTCGACGTCTTCAAACAGCAGAATCCCGACGTTCCGGCGCCCCATCACGGTCCCTCGCCTACCGGCTGTGCCACTCCGCGAGCACCTCGGCCTCACGTTCCCTCGTGAGGGCCGCCCGTCGCGGCGGACGCTCGTCGACCGGTTGGGAGAAGAAGGACTCGAGGGTCGCCTTGGTCGTGTCAGCGAGCGAACGGAACGTCAGCCCGTGGGCCACCTCGTTACGCAGGTCGAATTTCGCGAAGCCCTGTGCACCCTCCACCGGAGGCCGCCACACCGGAAGCTCGGCGTACCCGCGAATGCCGCGCTCTGTCAGGAAACCGGTGTCGACCCACGTGAAGGTCGTCTCCGCCGTGGTCACGGCGCGGATCCCGTATACCATCTCGGCCACGGGCCGCGGCGTCAGCGGACCAACGAGGTTGAACTGCTGGGCCTGGTGTCCGGCGGCTGCCGAAAGCGCCATGAAGTCGCCCAGGTCACGGACGTCGATCACCTGGACGGTGTCGGTGCCGTCGCCGGGGCACAGCACCTCGCCGCCCTGGCGGATGCGGACCGGCCAGTAGGTGAACCGGTACGTCGGGTCGTCCGGTCCGACGATCAGTCCCGGCCTGAAGATCACGTATCGGTCACCGAAGATCCGCATGAGCTCGCGTTCGGATTCGGCCTTGGCCAGGCCGTAGGGCAGCCGGGTGATGTCCGCGGTGGCCCGGTCCAACTCCGCCCCCTCGAACGTCCACGTCGACTCGGCCGAAGTCATCGGGACCGCCGCGTGGCTCGCGTACGCCGAGCGGGACGATACGTAGTGAAAAGTCTCGGTGGAGTCGCGCAGAAACTCGCCGATACTGGTCACCCAGTCGGGTCGCGCCGTCGAGTTGTCGACTACGACGTCCCAGGTCCGGCCGCGCAGGGACTCGAAGTCGCCGTTTCGATCGCCGACCAGCTCCTCGACACCCGGAAACATCCCGGGGCGATTCCCGCGATTGAACAGCGTGACGTTCATGCCCATGTGCAGCAGCGAGCGCACCTCATAGGGCCCGATGAAACCCGTGCCGCCCAGGATGAGGACGTTCTTGGCCCGAGAAGCCACTCCGCCCCCGGATGGGAACGCCGGCGACTCGGCCGCAGCCCGGGCGCGCGTGCCCAGCCCGAGTCCGAGGGCCGCTCCGGCGGAGGCGGATAGCTTCAGAAAATCTCTGCGATCTGTCGACATCATTTCGGTTCCTTTGTCGGTCACTGGTCGGCGTCGAGGAGCTCGAAGAGGCGTAGGACGGCCACCGGCGATACCCCGGGCCCGCTGACTCCCTCAAAGTGCTCGGCGTGCGCGGTCATGTCGATCCGCGCGGCCGCCGCCTCTGCCGGGACGCCCGCCGAGTGGAGCGCGCGACCCTGTGCGAGGAAGTCGCGGAAGTAGTCCTGAACGTGAGTGATCCGCCCGCGGTCCTGGTAGGCCTGTCCGTGGCCTGGAACGATCCAGTCGAACTCGAGCGCCTTCAGGTGCTCTAGCGTGTCGATCCACTCCTCGACGAAGCCGTCACCCATATAGGGGATCCCCGCCGTCATCAGGTCCCCGGTGATCAGTACACCATCGCCCGGCAGGTGCACGACCACGTCTCCATCGGTGTGGCCGCGGCCGAAAAAGAGGAATCGGATCTCGCGGTCCCCGCGATGGAGCGTCAGTCGCTCCGACAGCGTCGTGTTCGGCGCCGTCGGAATCACCTCCTGCGTCTGCGCGTAGTAGACGCGCTGCTGCTCGAGAGTCTCTTCCAACTCGGCCCGACCCGCGGCGTCGCTCATGGTGTCCAGTGCCGCCTCCATCGCGGCGATGCGTCCGGGGAGCGCGCCGATGAACGATTCGTACGATCGGCCCGAGATCGAGCCTCCCGACGCGATCACGGCCCGGGTCGCCTCGTGGCTGATGATCTCCACGTCGGGCGGATAGACCTGATTTCCATGGGCGTGGTCGAAGTGCCAGTGGGTGTTCGCGACATACCGGACCGGGCGGTCGGTGAGCGTCCGGAGTTCTTCGAGCAACCGGTTCGCGGCCGCGGGCGTGATGTGGGAATCGACCAGGAGCACATCGGCATCGTTCACCACGACTGCCGCGTTCGAGCCGACGACGAGATCGCCGACGCCCCGCGCCTGGTAGACGCCCGGGACGATCTCGGTGAACTCGAACTGTGCGTCGCCCACTGTCGCGGGCGCGGACGCGTCGGTCGGGGTGTCGTCTCCGCCCGCGGCGCAGCCTGCCATGAAGAGCGTGGCGGCGAAGAGGACGACTCTCGGCTTCTCGGTCATGCGGGCTCCATGTCGCTCGTCGACGGGCCCCGGGGGCACGTTCGACTCCGGTTGGGGCTCAGGCGCCGATCTCGTGTGCCTCGCCGGACCCGCGCGGGATCCGGATGCTCTCGACGAGCTCACCGATGTGTTCGGGCGGCTCGGGGGTAAACCGTGCCACAGTCAGCGCCACCGCGAAATTCAGGACCATCCCCAGGGCTCCGATTCCTTCAGGCGAGATACCGAACCACCAGTGCTCGGCCGTGTTCGCCGCGGGGTTCACGAACTTGAAGTAGACGATGTACGCGGCCGTGAAGAGGATTCCGACCGCCATGCCGGAGATGGCCCCCTCGCGGTTCATTCGCTTGTAGAAGACGCCGAGGATGATGACCGGGAAGAACGACGACGCCGCCAGACCGAACGCGAACGCGACGACCTCCGCCACGAAGCCGGGCGGGTTGATCCCCAGATAGCCGGCCACGACGACCGCGACCGCGGCGCTGACCCGGGCAGCGATGAGCTCGCCCCTCTCCGTGATGTCCGGACGGAAGCCGCGTTTCAGCAGATCATGACTGATGGAGGTGGACACGACGAGGAGCAGCCCGGCCGCCGTCGACAGGGCTGCCGCCAACCCTCCGGCGGCCACCAGACCCACGACCCAGTTCGGCAGCTGCGCGATCTCCGGGTTCGCGAGGACCATGATGTCGCGATCGATCGTCAGCTCGTTCTCGACCGGCGCTCCCCCCGCGTCCGCGGCCGCCGGACCGACGTACTGGACGAGCCCGTCACCGTTCACGTCATCGAACGTGATCAGCCCCGTGGACTCCCACTGCGTGAACCAGTCGGGCATCTCGGCATAGGGTTGTTCCGAGACCGTGTCGATCAGGTTGGTGCGGGCGAAGACGGCGACCGCCGGCGCAGCCGTGTAGAGGAGCGCGATGAACACCAGCGCCCAGCCGGCGCTGATCCTGGCGTCCCGGACCTTCGGTACCGTGTAGAACCGGATGATCACGTGGGGAAGCCCCGCGGTCCCGACCATGAGCGCCGCCGTGATCGCGAAGACGTCCAGGGTCGACTTCGTGCCCGACGTGTAAGGAGCGAATCCGAGCTCGGTATGGAGCCCGTTCAACCGGTCGAGCAGGTACGTACCGGTCTCCTGGTCCGCGCCGCCGAAACCCATCTGCGGGATCGGGTTCCCGGTGATCAGCAGCGACAGGAAGATCGCCGGGACCGTGTAGGCGAAGATCAGGACGCAGTACTGGGCGACCTGCGTATAGGTGATCCCCTTCATTCCTCCGAGCACCGCATAGAAGAAGACGATCCCCATGCCGATCAGCACGCCGAGTGTCACGTCGACCTCGAGGAAACGACTGAACACGATGCCCACGCCGCGCATCTGGCCCGCGACGTACGTGAACGACACGAAGATCGCGCACACGACGGCCAATCGCCGGGCCCGCTGCGAGTAGTACCGGTCGCCGACGAAATCGGGGACCGTGTAGGCGCCGAATTTCCGCAGGTATGGGGCGAGGAGCAGCGCGAGGAGCACATACCCGCCCGTCCAGCCCATGAGATACACCGAGCCGTCGTATCCGAGGAACGAGATGATCCCGGCCATCGAGATGAAGGACGCGGCCGACATCCAGTCGGCGGCCGTCGCCATCCCGTTGGCGACCGGGTGGACGCCGGCTCCGGCAACGTAGAACTCGCTGGTCGAGCTGGCCCGGGACCAGATCGCGATCCCGATGTAGAGGGCGAAGGACAGGGCGACGAGCGTGAACGTCCACGCGGTAATCGTCATTCGTCGTCACCCTCGTCGACCTCGAACTCGCGGTCGAGACGGTTCATGAGGAAGACGTAGACGAAGATCAGGACGACGAACACGTAGATGGAGCCCTGCTGAGCGAACCAGAAACCGGCGGGGAATCCGGTTCCCGGAATCCGGAAGGCGTCGAGACGGTCGGCAAGCAGGATGCCCGCTCCGTAGGAGACGGCGAACCAGACGGCCAACAAAACCGCCACGTAACGGATGTTGCGACGCCAGTACTCCTGCGGGCTCCCGGCAGGCATGCCGCCGCGGCCCTGGCCCATCTGTTCGGCGTTGTGATCCGTCATCCGGCGCTCTCTCTCAGTCGCTCGTGGGGATCGCGGCCACCGCTTCCGCGGGCTCCGGCCGCGCCGTGTAATCGGCGTGAGCGCCCGCATACACGATCCTCCCGTTCGTGTCGATCACGAAGGTCGCGGGCACCGGCAGCTGCCAGGACTCGTCGCCGTTGAACCGGGCGAGGTCGATCTTGAAGAAGCTCTCGTAGACGTCGCGGAGGTCGTCCGACAGAGCGAACGTCAGCCCGTAGTCGCGGGCCACCTGATTCCCCAGGTCGAGAAGTACGTCGAACTCGATCCCATCCTCTTCAGCCCAGAGGCGGGCGAAATCGGGGAGCTGCGGAGACAGCGTCAGGACGCTGGCGCCCTTCGCCGTGATCTCGGGAAGCGATTCCTGCAGAGCAGCCTGCTCCACGCGGCAATACGGTCACCATCGACCCCGGAAGAAGCTCAGGAGTACGGGACCTCGCTTGAGCCGGGCGGAGAGACGGACGGTCTCGCCCGAGAGGTTCGGGCGGGCGAACAGCGGCGCACGATCTCCCGGCCCTGGGACACCATCGAGGATGCCGGACGCCCGCAGCTCGTCGGTGGCGCGCTGGATGCGCTCGTTGATCTCTGGCGGGCGCTTGGCCTCGCCGGACTGTCGGATGCTGGTCAGCTCGTCGTTGATGCCCATCATCGCCGCCCTTCGGAGATTCGACGCTCCCGGGACCCCGGCTTCGCCACCGGGAGGCACCAACCTGAGGCTACCAGTCGGGATCAACCAGAGGGTCGGCGGTCTGCCATTGGAAGCGTACGAGCGAAACGCGTCCGCGGTCGTCGAACGAGACCCCCTCGCCTTCGAGTCGCTCGCGCTGGAGCTCCTCGTAGAACGGGTCCGAGCGCGTGCTGATCTCGCCGCGCGCATTGATCACTCTGTGCCATGGGAGCTCCTCATCGCATGCGTTGAGCGCGTACCCGACGAGTCGCGCGTGGCGGCCGAGCCCGGCGATGGCGGCGACCTGGCCGTAGGTCGCGACCCGGCCCCTCGGGATCCGCCGAACCGCCTGGTAGATACGCCCGTAGGACTCGGACAGCTCGGCCACTCGCTCTATTTGACCTCGACCTCGACGACACGCAGCGCGACGCCCTCGACGGCGGCGAGCGTATGGGATCCCGGTTGATGCCACATCCAGGCCCCCTGCTCCATCAGCATGTTCTGCCGGCCGTCTTCGAGCGTCGAGGCGGCTCCGGAGCCCGCCGTCAGGACCATGAGGGTCGGGACCTCGTGCCGATGCGTCGGCGAGGTCTGGCCGGGAGCGAGCTCGATCGTCTGTGCCCGAAACCACTCGTTGTCCACCGCAGTGTTCCCCGCCCCCGGAGCGCCGAGGGCTGTGGGTCCGGGAACGTCGCGCAGGCTCTGTACCGCGATCAGGTGGAAGAGATCGAGTCCGTCGTTCGCGACCCGGTGAGTGAGGGGGCTCTCCGCGTACCCCGGCACGCTGAAGGGGACCCCGGGTACGCACGGCGTTCCCGGCTGACCCCAATCGGCACCGGCCACCTGGCTGGCCATGGAGGAGCCGCTCACGCACGTGTACGCGATGGGGCGGGCATGCGTGTGAAAGAGCGTCGTATCGCTCACGAGGATCTGGATGTCGAGGACCTGCGCGAAGTCGAGGTCGGACACGAGGCGATGCCGGGGCTCCTCGGCCACGGGCACCCCGCCGGGCACAGTAGGGCCACACCCGGCAAGCAGGCCGAGGACGACCAGCGCGAACGCCCGCCTCACGCCACCACCCGCTCGTTCGCGTGCGTCCGATCCTTCCAGTTCCACCACTTCAGGAGCTCCGGGTCGGGTCGCCGGGTCTCGGCGTAGTAGACGGCGCAGCGGAACGAGTACAGGACGCAACGGTCCTGATAGCCGTGCAGGTCGTTCGACCTCACGTAGAGCTCGGCCGGGTCCAGTCCCTCGAGGTCTCGGATCGCGTGGATACCGAGGTCCTCGAGGCAGCGTCGCATGCTCGGTCCGACGCCGGGGATCTCCTGCAGATCGGTTCGTGTGGCCATGATGAGGACTCCAGATCCTATCGTCGTCGGCTTTCGGGGCGGAAGGCCCGTCCGTAGGCTGATGGGGCGGGCCCGTCACGGGGAACATAACGCGCTCACCCGGAGCCGGAATGCGCGATCCAGAGACCGGATTCGAGGTCAACGAAGACTTCGAGCGTTTTTCTCAGAAGAACGACGTGTTTCGTCGGTCCTTCTGGGATCCGCGAGTTCGTACGGAGAAGGCGCAGCGATTCTATCGTACCTATCGCGAGCCCCTCACCGTGTGGCGAAACGCGGACGGTTTCACTCAACGGGACTACGCCCTCCGCAACGCTTCCTGGCACGTGAGCGACCTCTTCACCGAGTACCGTGAGGAAGACGATCGACGCGAGGGCTTCACCGACGCGTTTACGCTCCAGCGAGACATCGCTTCGGAACGTGTCGAGTTTCCCACTCCCGACGCCGCGGCCTCCGAGATCAAGCGCGTCGCACGCGGATTCGGGGCGGATCTCGTCGGGGTGACGGGGTTCGACCCGCGGTGGATGTACACCGAGAAGTTCAGCGACATCAGCGGAACGGTTCGACCGAACGATGTCCCCGACGGGCTGGATCACGTGATCGTCACCGCCCAGGCGATGGACTACGACCTGGTGCGGACGGTGCCGTCGGCGCTCTCCGGGGCGGCGACCGGTCTCGGGTACTCACACGACGCACTCGTCGTTTTGTCGCTCGCCCAGTATATCCGCAATCTCGGGTACAATGCGGTTGCGAGCATGAACGACTCGGCCCTCGCGATCCCGCTGGCGATCCAGGCCGGGCTGGGCGAGTACAGCCGGCTGGGGCTTCTGATCACGAAGGAGTTCGGGCCGCGCGTGCGGCTCGGAAAAGTCTTCACGGACCTCCCGCTGTCCCACGACCACCCGGTTCGGTTCGGCGTTCGCGAGTTCTGCGACCAGTGTCGGCGCTGCAGTTCAGCCTGTCCCGTGGGGGCCATCCCGGATGGCGAGCCATCCGCCGCTCGGCACAACGAGTCCAACCTCAAGGGAGTGCGGAAGTGGTCGGTCGACGGGGAGAAGTGCTTTGGATACTGGGCGGCGCAGAACAGCGACTGCGCGATCTGCATGCGTGTCTGTCCGTACAACAAGGACTACACGAAGTGGTGGGCGCGGTGGGGACGTGGCCTCGCGGGGTCGGGTCTTCGCGGCCTCATGGGACGCCTCGACGACCTGTTGGGTTTCGGGAAGCGCACGAAGCCCCGCGATTGGTGGACGCGGACCCTGCCTAGGAGCTGACCACCAGACGCCAGAGGAACCACAGCAGTGGGAGCCCGGCCAGCGTGGTCAAAGCAATCGTCGATGTGGCCACGCGTCCGTCCGCGCGCTCGCTACCGATGCGGATGAGTCCGGCGATCGTGATCGGCAGAGCAAGTATGATCGGGATGAGCAGCAGCGGAGCCGCGCCCCAGGCGCCCCAGCCGTCGAATTGCCCTACGTAGAGCCGGAGAACGACGAAGGTCGCCATCGGCAGGAAAGCGAAGATCTTGAATGAATCGACACGGCGTTCGGACATGACGGACTCCCGTCTCGGGCCTGTCAGAATCGTAGCGACCGCGGTAGCCGTCGTCACGTTGGTCGCGTGCGGGTCGCCGGGGTCCGACCGGGCGAGTGGTGAGGGACTGGAGTCTCCCCTGCCGCGGAGCGAGGTCTATCGGGTCGAGCGCGTCGCCGACGACATCTACGCCACGGTCGTACAGGACGGCATCTCGCCGTCCCGGTTCGCCGCCTCGCTCATCGTCATCCGGGACGATCACGTCGTGGTCGTCGACAGCCGACACGACGACGAGTCGGCGCAGGAGCTGATCGACACGATCGCCGCCCTGACGGCACTGCCGGTCGGGTACGTCGTGAATACGCACTGGCACGGCGATCATGTGCAGGGGAACGCCCGGTTCCGCGAGGTCTTCCCCGAGGTTCGTTTCGTGGCCGGTGCGACCGTCGCGGAGGACCTCATGTCTCTGGGACGGCAGCGTCTGGACGAGGAGGTCGCCCGCGTGGACGCGCGGGCCGAGGCCGCGGGAGGCTGGCTGGCGGCTGGAGCGGGGCCGGACGGCACGGCCCTCACGGCAGAGGAGATCGAGGCCCTGCCCGGGCAGATCGCGGCGGCCCGGGCGTATGCCGACGAGCGGCGAAGCCTGGAGCTGGTCCCCCCGACGATCGTGGTCGAGAATCGGTTCGAGCTCGTGGAAGGGGATCCGACCATCGAGATCATCAGGGTGGGGCCTGCGCACACGCGCGGGGACGTCGTCGTATACCTTCCGGACCACGGCGTGCTGGCGCTCGGAGATCTGATCGAGGACGGGTTCCCCTGGTTCGGCGACGGGTTTCCGCGCGGTTGGGCCGACGCGATGGACCGGATCGTCGACATCCCCGGCACGGTGCTGCTCGGCGCGCACGGGCCGGTGCTTCGGGACCGGGAGGCCCTGGAGACACAGCGACGATTCACCCGCCGGATCGCCGAGACGGCGGCCGCGGCCGTCACCGCTGGGGTAGGCCTCGAGCAGGCCATGTCCGGCGGGGAGTTCGAGGAGTTCCAGACCCGCTACACGATCCGGATGACAGACGCGACGGAGGCGGAGCGGACCGAGCGATTTGCGGCGTTCGTGCGGGAAGTGCTGACCCGCGCCGTCGCGGAAGCCGCTGGCGATCTCGAGGAGACAAGATGAAGCGACGACATTCGATGGCCCTGGCCCTGGCCCTGGTCGCGGGGCTCTGGGCTCCTGGTTCGGTCCAAGCAGTCCAGGAGGGCGCACCCTACCCGCCACCCGATCCGATCCACGAGGTCACGGTCGAGAAGAACGTGATGGTGGCGATGCGGGACGGCGTTCGGCTCGCGACGGATGTGTACAGACCGGCAGGACTCGACGACGAGCGGCTACCCGTCGTGATGATCCGGTTGCCCTACAACAAGGAAGCGTACGCCGGCGGGGCGATTTCGCCGGCCCGGTTCTTTGCCGGACAGGGGTACGCGGTCGTCGTGCAGGACATGCGCGGTAAATTCCAATCGGAGGGTGACTACCTCGTCTCCGCGGCCGATCGCCTGGATGGGTACGACGCCGTCGAGTGGGCGTCCATGCAGCCCTGGTCCAACGGCCGGATCGGCACGTACGGATGCTCGTATCTCGGAGAGAACCAGACGCAGCTCATGGCGATGAAGCACCCGGCCCACGTGGCGGCGATTCCGCAGGCGGCGGGCGGATCGGTCGGATCGGCGGGCGGCAGGTACGGCTATTTCGGAATCTACGAGGGCGGGGTGTTCGGTCTCTCGGCCAGCTTCGGGTGGTTTCGGTCGGCCGGCGCGAAGAGCCCCGGCGGCGCGCCCGCTCCGCAGATCGAGGTGGGGGGCGCGCTCTGGGAGCTCCCGACGATCGGTCTCATGGACAGGTACGGTCCACCGGACCGCGAGACGGACTGGGAAGAGTTCCTGAGCGAGCCGCTCGCGGGCGACTGGTGGCCGAAGCTCGGCTATCTGTCCGATGAGGATCGCTTCGACACCCCGGCCATTCACGTGAACTCGTGGTACGATCTCGGGGCGAACGAGACGATTCAACAGTGGCGCATGATGCAGGACCGGGCGGAGAGCGTCCAAGCGCGCGACAACCAGTTCGTGATCCTCTCGCCGACGCCGCACTGTCTCTCGGAGCGAGCGACCGCCAACACCGTGGTCGGCGAGATCGACTTCGGCGACGCCCGGCTCGACTACTGGGCGATCTACCTCCGTTGGTTCGATCACTGGCTCAGAGGCGAGGAGAACGGGGTCACCGACATGCCCCGCGTTCAGTACTACACCCTCGGACGGAACGAATGGAATTCGGCGAACGAGTGGCCGATTCCGGGGGTAGCGTTCACCACCCTCTATCTGCACAGTGGCGGCGCCGCCAACACCCGATCGGGTGATGGTACGCTCCGATCCGAACCTCCCGGCTCCGAGCTGCCGGATCGGTTCGCGTACGATCCCGGGGATCCCGTGCCTTCTCGCGGAGGGTCCGTCTGCTGCACCGGCAATCCGCTGGATCAGCCGGGCGCGTTCGATCAGTCCGACCTCGAAGACCGGGAGGACGTTCTCGTCTACACCAGCGAGCCCGCCGGAGACGCCGGTCTCGAGGTCACCGGCCCGGTCACGGCCGTCCTCCATGTCTCATCGAGCGCTCGCGACACGGACTTCACCCTGAAGCTCATCGATGTGTACCCGGACGGACGTGCCATAAACGTGGTCGAGGGCATCAAGCGCGCGCGGTTTCGCGAGGGGTACGATCGGCCGGTATTCATGGAACCGGGCCAGACGTACGAGGTGGCGATCGATCTGCACGCGACCTCCTACTGGTTCGCCCCCGGGCACCAGGTGCGGATAGAGGTGTCGAGCTCGAACTTCCCGCGATTCGAACGCAACCTGAATACCGGCGGCAACAACTATGACGAAACCGAGTGGGTCGTGGCAGAGAACGTGATCCACCACTCGGCGGCATCCCCCTCGCACATCGTGCTTCCGGTGGTCAGTGGGCGCTGACGACGAGCGTTTCGACACGGTCACGGCGGCCGAGTCGGGGGAGCGCGAACGTACCGCGGATGTGGATCGCGCCGCGGAGATCGTGGCCGACATGGCCGACGCGACGCCCCTCCGCGGCGTCGCCGCCGTGGTCGTCGGCTTCGTCGTCCTGACGTTCGGGTCGGTGATCGCCGGAAGAGCCATCGCATCGATTTCGGGCCCGGACGTCGATGGCGTCATGACGTCCGCCTTTCTCACCCAGAACCTCCTCGCACGGTTCGTCATCGCTGCCCTCGCAGGCTATCTGACGGCCCGTGCGGCCCCCATGAAGCCCCTGCTGCACGGAGTGGCGCTGGCCGGCCTGGTCGCCTTCATGGCGGGTGCCGCCCTGGTCGGGCTCAAGGCGGCCGGGACCATGCAGGACCCCACCTGGTATCCGGTGGCCATGCTGTTCGTCGGGCCCGGGGGCGTCCTGGTCGGAGCGTTGTTCCGGGATCGTCAGGGCGGTCGTCGAGGTCCTGCTGCCGACGTGAAGGGCTAGCGCGCCCTTCACGTCGACCGACCGGGGGTCAGCTCGGCGGCTCTTCGGTGCGGCTGGTGATCTCGATCAGGTGATAGCCGAACTGGGTCTGGACGGGGCCATGCGTCTTCCCGACCTCGGCGCTGAACACCACCTCGTCGAATTCCGGGACCATCATCCCGGGTCCGAACCCGCCGAGGTCGCCCCCGTCGCGAGATGACGGACAGCTGGAGTGCTGTCGCGCCATGTCTCCGAAGTCGGCGCCGCCCTCGATCTCGGTCTTGAGAGACTCGGCGGTCTCGGCGGAATCCACGAGGATGTGGCGAGCGGTAGCTTGCACTGGCACTCCTTTTCGTTAGCTCGATGCAATCGTGTGTGCGTTCGATCCCGAGTCGGCGACGATGCGCCTCGTCTCCGGTTCGGAACGTTCGGGCGGAATCTGATGTCCCGTCCGGGAGACCACCAGCATCACCCCGGTCGGCCGTCCCGCCAGCGGCTGAACGCCCGCTCCCCGCCCGGGCGGATCCCCAGGTCCGCGGCCGAGTGCAGAATCGCCTCGGCGAACGTCTGCCCATATCCCCTGGCGACGGCAATGAGGACGCACTCGTCGGGGAACGTGACGATCTGGGCCGGCACATGGAGCACGGGGCCCTGGGTGAGACGAGGCCCGGCGCGATCGGGTGGGAAGAGATCCAAGCTCGTCAACGCCTCCATGACCCGTGGCGTCCCGAACCCAACGATTGCGAGCCAGCAATGCGAATCGGTGGTGTCCGTGGAATCGACGCTCCCGCGCGTCCGGGGCGCGTCCCCCGGCCCGATATGCCAGATGGAGATCTGCGTCCTGTTCATCCGGTTGATCAGCAGCCCGTCCGACTCGCGTGCGCTTCCCCATTCCTCCGGAACCGCCAGCCCAAACGGACGCGCCTCCCCGATTGCGCGGTCCTGCACGTCCCAGCGCGACCGGTGGCTAAGATCGACCAGCCAGGGTCCCTCGCCCTCGCCCTCGTATTCGAGGACGACCTCCCACCCGTCCCGACGCTCGGTCTCGAGAGGGGTGATCGGCAGCAGCAACGGAGAGCGTCGCTCCGGAGGGGTAATCGGGTGAGCCGGCGTCTGGTGCATCATCCCCGGAGCCGGGCCCCGTCGGGGTCGTAGAAGTGCGGTGGCACCACCATGGCCGCGAATCTGCGCGGGCCGTCGCCCAGATCCTGGAAGAGCTCCACCGATGTGCCGCGCTCCGCCCTGCCGTCACGGACCAGAGCCAGAGCGTATCGCCAGCCGAGCGACTCGCTGTATCGCGTCGTGCACACGTAGCCGAGGATTTCTTCTCTCGCGGTGACCAGCGCGCCGTCAGCGGGCCCCTCGGGAGATTTCCGACCAGCTGTGTCGTCGAGACGAAGTCCGACGAGCTTCAGTCGATCGGTCTGGTCGGCGCACGCCCGAAGCGCCGGGGCCCCGACCTTCCGCGACTCGGTGTCCGAGCGATCCCACATCCAGCCCATCCCGATATCCAGAAGCGTGACGCGCTGCTCCGACTCGGTCCCGATGATGATATGGCCCTTCTCGGCCCGCATGCAGTTTTGCGCCTCGAGCCCGAACGGCCCGATCCCGAACTCCGCTCCGGCGTCCATCAACAGGTCCCATACATGTTGGGCGTAGCTCGCGAGGAAGTGGAGCTCGTAGGAGAGCTCCCCGACGAAGCCCAGTCGGAGGCATCGGGCCGGGATCGAATCGCCCACCTGAATCTCGCGATAGCCCATGTAGGGAAAGGCGCCGCCGGAGAGATCGGAATCCGTGACCCTGGAGAGTACGGCACGCGCGTTGGGACCGGCGATGTTTATCGACGCCAGGTTGTCGGTGAGGTTCACCAGGTTGTAGTCCCACCCGTCGTATCGCGTGTGGTACCGGAACCACTCGACCGTCCCGCCAGCGCGATTCGAGCTGGTCGTGAAGTAGAAGTCGTCTCGCCCGACCCGCGTCACGACGCCGTCATCGATGATGTTGCCCGTGTCGTTGCACATCGCGGCGTACTTGCAGCGCCCTTCGCCGACCGCGGTCATGTTCGAGATGTAGACACGCTGAAGCGCCCTGAGCGCGTCCGGCCCGAAGACGCGGAACTTCCCGAGAGGCGAGCTGTCGAGGAGTCCGACGTTCTCACGGACGTTGCGAATCTCTTCGCGGCAACTGAAATCGTCGCTGAAGTATCTGGCCCGTTTCCACGCGCCCGCCTGTCGGAAGATCGCACCCCGCGCCGTCTGATCCTCGTGCAGCGGCGTCCTCTTGTGGACATCGTGTCCGGGTCCGACGAGCGTCGCGAGCGACGGCGGGATGAGCGGGGGCCGCACGGTGGTGCACTGGATGTCGCCGACCGGTCGTCCCGTCAGCTCGGCCATGGCCATGGCGAGATTCTGTCCCGGAACCCGGTACTGACCGGGCCCGAGTCCGAAGTTTCCGAAGCGCTTCGCGAGCTCGGGCACATCGAACCCCTGTTCCACGCACTGCGCGGCGTTCTTCCACGTGCCGTCCTCGTCGTAGTCCAGAAACGCCTTCCGGCCCTTCCCGGTCATCGGTCCCCTGACATGACCCGAGCCAGCGGCCGGCCCGGGCAGCCCCGCGAGCCGCCCTTCCGCGTCGCGGATAGCGGAGCCGAGCGCGCGTTCGTCGGCATCGCGAGACTCGCCGTCTCCGGACCCGGAACGAGCGAGGGCCCCGCACGCCGTGGCGGCGTTCAGACCGGCGACGACGCCCGAGGCCTCGATCGCCTCGACGTCCGTGAGCCCGAGCACCCGGCCGGCTGGAAACACGCCGTCCGGCAGGCTCTTCGGTACGAAGGCCGCCGCGTGCGCGGAGTACTCGAACCCGGCGCCCGCGCTCGAGAGGACCCCGATCTCGGGCTGACGCCCCGCGGCGGCGACGACCACGTCGCACGGAAACGACCTGGCCTGGCCGCCTTCGAGTGGCGCGATCTCGACCCCGGTCACACCCCGGCGCCCCCCGACCGCCGCCGCGGCCGAGCCCGGCATGAGCTCGACGCCGAGGTCTCTCAAACGCGCAGCGAGCTCACCGTCGAGTCCCTCGGGGCGCGCATCGGCCACCGCGACGATCTGGACCCCGAGGTCGGCCAGGTCGGCGGCGGCCTCGAGCGCGAGGTCGTCCGCGGTCGAAAACACGATCTGTTCACCGGGGCGGACCCCGTAGTGCCGCGCGAGCCGCCACGCGGTGTCCACCTGCATCACACCCGGTCGATCGTTCGCCTCGAAGACGAGCGGTCGCTCCAGGGCACCCGTGGCCACGACGATCGTGTGCGCTCGACACTCCCAGTGACGCTCGTCATAGCCTTCGGTGGCGCCCCCGTCGCCGCGCGGCCCGACCTGGAAGCCGGTCACGAGGTTCTCTCCCCAGACACCCGTGACCGGAGCATGGGTCAGCACTCGGATGGAGGAGTGCCCGGCGACCTGGCGAGCGAGCTCGATCGCGCGTTCGCGAAGAGGGCGTCCACCGACTTCGCGCACTCGCCAATCGAGGTGCCCGCCGAGCCACGGCCGCGCCTCGAAGAGACAGACACGATCGACGTGCTCGGCGGCCGCCAGTGCCGCGGACATCCCCGCCGCACCGCCGCCGACGACCGCGACATCGGCGTTCATGTACCACTCGGTTCGAACTCCGGGGTCGTGCCGGGCGTCGACGTCGAGACGGCCGAGACCGGCGAGCGCTCGCATCCGGTCCTGAAAGAAGGGCCAGGCCCGGTACGGCCGGTGGAACAAGCGATAGTAGAAGCCGGCGGGCATCCAGCGGTCGAAGCGGTCGAGCGCTCCGTATACGTCCCGGTCGGGGCTCCCGCTGACGTTCTGAGCGGCGATCGTCATCCCCCGCTCGAGCAGCGTCGTCCCCGCCGATCTGTTGGGAACGCCGTCGATCGAAACGAGGCCGCTCGCGCCTTCGCCTTCGAGGTCGTAGAGGCCTCGGGGCCGGTGGTACTCGAAGCTTCGGCTCCATGTCCGGACCCCGGCGGCCCAGAGCGCGGAGGCGACCGTGTCGGCCTTCAGTCCCTCGAGCTGGCGCCCGGCAAACACGAAACGGATGCGTCGATCGTGATCGATCTTCTGGGTCGGAGTGGCCGGTAGCCTATTCACCGTCGCCCTCCGTCGTGGGCCCCGTGCCACGAGCGTCCACGGGCTCCGGTCTCTCCTCCCGGTTCGTGGCGGGATTCCGCCACATCGAGAACCACACCCCGCACCCCGCGCCGTGATACCACCACTCTTCCTGGGCCTCGGCGCGCGTCGTCCGAAACTGCGCCCAGCGGAAGTGCTCCTCGGCGCTCAGCCCCTCCTGCGCCGGCCGCGGGCCGCGCTCGTGCCCGCCGTAGGTGAATTCATAGACGTCCCGGCTGCCGCACACCGGGCATGTGATCCGGAAGGTCATGGGCCCCTACCCGGCACGGCGTAGCGCCCCGCATGCCGTCGCATGCGCTCAGTCATAGTGACCGTACTTCATGGTCGTGGCCGTCTCGCCCATGTAGCGGTTCCGCAGGAACCGATCGAGCGTGAACGGTCCGAGGATGTCCGGTCGCTCCTCGCGAGCGATGTACTCGGCCATGTATTTGCCCGTCACCGGGCCCGACTTGAAGCCGAAGTACCCCCAGCCGCAATCGAGATAGAGCCCGTCGAACTCCAGGTTCCCCTCGAGAATGGGGGCCATGTCCGGCGTCATGTCCGCGAGTCCCGCCCAGATCCGGAGGAAGCGAACGCGCTCCAGACACGGGAGGAGCTCGACCATGGCCTCTGCCTGGTGTTTGAAGTACCAGGCCGTCGCGTCCGTCGTGTAGTTCACCTGGGGATCCATGTGCGCCCCGCAGGCGATCTCGCCCTTGAGCGTCTGATTGGCGTAGATGTGATAGCCGCCGGAGCTGATCACGTGGTTCAGGAACGGCTTGAGCGGCTGCGTGACCATCGCCTGGATCGTGAGGGGATGGATCGGGAGCTCGATATCCAGCATCGCGCAGACCGCCGCCCCGTATCCGCCCGCCATGATCGCGAGCTTGTTACAGGTGATCGGCCCCTTGTTGGTCTGGACCCCCGTCACGTGACCCGCGTCCGTGTCGATCGCCGAGACGCCGACCCCCTGCTGGATCGATGCTCCGTGCGCGCTCGCTCCCTTCGCGAGGCCCCAGACGACGGCGTCGTGTCGCAGCACGCCCCCGGGCGGGTGATACATGCCGCCGAGGATCGGAAGACGGGGGCGGTCGCTCACATCGAGTGCGGGTATCAGCTCCTTGCAGGACTCGCGATCGAGGAGCTCGGACTTCACGCCGCAGAAATTCGCCGTGTTGATCGACAGACGGAACGAACTCAGGGCCGCTTCGCTGTGGGCGAGATTGAGGTTCCCGCAGTTGAAGAACATCAGATTGAAGTCGAGCTCGTCCGTGAGGTCCGGCCAGAGCTTCAGCCCCTCGTCGTAGAGCCGCACGTTCTCCCGAGTGCGTTGATTCGCGCGGACGATCGCCGTGTTCCGGCCCGAGCCCCCAAATCCGATGTAGTTCTTCTCGAGGACCGCGATGTCTTCGACGCCGTGGTTCTTCGCGAGATAGTAGGCGGTCGCGAGTCCGTGGATGCCGCCACCGATGATTACCACGTCGTAGTGACGCTTCATCGGCCGCTCTTCCCAGAGCCGGTCGAGCTTCAGGAACCCCGGTCGCAAAATCTCGAACACGGTCGGTCGCCGGTCGTCGCGGGTGTCAGCCAATCACGGAGAACGACGAATCCGGATTGATCGTCCGCAGCCGGCTGAAGAAGCCGACGTCGCAGTCGCGGTCCACGTACTTCATATGGAACTGGAGGGGCTCGGCGTCGTGGTCGTGCCCGCCTTCGACCCTCTCGATGAGATGCGCCATCAGCTGCCCGGCCACGGGACCGTTCTTGTACTGATTGCCGGAGGTGCCGACCGCCATGTAGAAGCCGGGCAGGTCGGACTTGTCGTAGATGGGAATCCAGTCGTCAGACACGTCGTACAGGTCCACCAGCCCCTGCTGCGTCTCCGGGATCGGTAGTCCCTGCAGCCGCTGTGCTTCGCGCATGACCTGCGTCTGCCACTGACCGCTGAACGTGTTGTCGTAGTTGTCGGGGTCTGCGACCCACTCGAAGTCGTCGCATGGCGGGTCTTCGGACCCGATGAGGATGTGGTTTCCGACCTCGGGCCTGGAGTAGCAGCCGACATCCCCATCGGAGATCAGCATGCCGAGCGCGTTGTAGTCGATGCCCTCGGGTGCCGGCACGTGACAGACCTCCTGCTTGAGTGCACGCGTCTTGATGTTCATGCCCTCCTCGACACCTGCCATCCGGTTGATCACGAACGAGTGAGGACCACCGACATTCACGACGACCGGAGCGCGGATTTCCGATCCGTCCGCCAGTCGGACGCCTTCGGTCCGCCCGCTTTCCTGCAGGATCTCCACGACCTCGGCATTGAACCGAAACTCGCCGCCGATAGCCTCGCACCCCCGCTGCACGTTGTGGCAGGAGAGCTGTGGATCGTTGATGTACCCCGACTCCGGGATGTAGACCGCGCCGGCAACGTCGTCTCCGGTAGGTTTGCCGAAGCCGGGATCAGCGGCCGCTACAGGAGGTCCGTACGCCCGGGTGTCGATAAGACCCAGCCGCCGACGCATGCCTTCCGCGTCGAGTTCCTCGTACACGACGTTCAGTTCGTCGAGACTGGCCATGACGTTCGCGAGGTAGTGGTTCTTCTCGGTTTTCGTGACGAGGCAGCCGGTATTGATGTACTTGGCATAGCCGGACTCGTCGTACGCCCCGATGTACTTCCCCCAGTCGATCCAGTAGAAGTAGGACTCGCGCGCCATCGCGACTCCGGCCGGGGTGCTGTAATGGAGGCGGATGATCGCGCACGTGTTCGACGTCGAGCCGTACCCGGCGGCGGGGAGCTTGTCGACGTTGAGCGTTTTAAACCCGCGTTTTGCCAGCTCGAACCCGGTGCAGGTGCCGATGATGCCGGTCCCGATGACGATCGCGTCGTAGTCCTTCGTCATGTCCTGTTCTCTCTCGAGTGGCGACTGCGGGCACACGCGCTTGTCGGGAATCTGGGGAGCGCGAAGGCGACGGCCAACCTCACGGGGTCGACAGTCCGACCTGCCGTACAAGCTCCTCGAAACGCGGGTTGCCCAGGAGAAACTCGTACAGGGGGTTGATACGCACGCTGAGCAGACTGCGAGCGCCCGCTCTCTCGCGATATCCACGCTCGAGGACATTGAGTGTAGCTTCGGCGTCGCCCACGGACGCGTGAAGCTGTCCCTCGATCTCCAGACCGAGGCGAGCTCGCTCGACGAGCTGGCGGGTCAGTCTGCTCGCCTGTCCGCTCGACGCGAAGTCGGCGGCGGCCACCCGATACTCACGAGCGAGTTCGTTCGCCGTGGTCAGGTCCACACCCCTGCTAGTGATCCACACTTCGAGGGCGTCAGCGGCGGCCGCGTGTCGGCCCAGCCGAGCATTGATGTTCCATACGGTGCGCCTGAATTCGAGGGCCGGTTCGTCGGCGATGATCCTCTCCGCCTCGCGGAGAGCCTCCTCATACAGGCGTGCCTCCATCAGGATGAAGACGAGGTTCTGCCGCATGATCGATGATAACGGATCCTGATTGACGCCTTTCCGGGCCAGCGCGATTGCCTCGTCGTGACGACCTTGCCACGAGACGACGTGTGATTGCCAGTGGAGGGCGTTTACGTTGGTCGAGTCGAGAGACAGCGACCGGGCGATGAGGTCCTCCGCCGTCTCCCAGTCGTAGTCGTGGATCATCCGGCCCCACCCCATCGCCGTGAGCGCATCCGTCTGATCCGGGTCGATTTCCAGAGCACGTTGGGCTGCTGCCGCCGACTGTTCACGCATACGAATGACATCCGCGTCGGGCGAATACTCGGGCAGGACGAGGTAGGCGTAGGCCAGCCCGGCCCAGGCCGCGGCGTAGTCGGGATCAAGCGAGACAGCGTTCCGGAAGTGCTCGATCGCGGAAAGGACATCGGACTCCGACCGCCGGTTCCACAACCGGAGCCCCCGTAGATACTCCTGGTGGGCGACCTCGTTCGTGGTCGAGGCGCCCATCAGGCCATCGGCGCCCACCGCGCCGAGCTCAATCTCCATGACGTCCACGACCGCTCGCGCGATCTGTTCCTGGGCTTCCAAAACGTTGCTCAGTTCGAGCGAGAACTCCCTCTGCCAGGCCACCTCCTCCGTGATGACCTCCGTGAGACGCGCGCTGATTCGGGCGCTTCCGTCGTCGGTCCGAACGCTTCCCGACAGGACGTGCGTGACGCTGAGCTGTTGTTCGATCTCGTCGATCGTCGCCGTCGCCATGGCGAACGACGACTGGGCGGCTACCACGCGCAGGTCAGGGACCCTGGCGAGTGCCGTGAGGATCTCCTCCGCGAGCCCCTCACCTAGATAGGCCTGGTCGCGTGCCGGGCTCTGGTCGCGAAAGGGGAGCACCGCGACGGAGCGTGGGTTGGAGCTGGCCGAAACGGCGTTCGCCGTGTCGGCGCTGGCACGCCCCCAGACGATCCACCAACCTGCCGCGAGTACCACAGCGAGGACGGAGGCCGCGACCAGATAGGACCCTGAGCCCGAAGGGGGAACGGCATCGTCGATCGACGTTCGCCGGACGCCATCCGGCGTGATCTGGTAGACCCATGCCAGCACCACCACCACCGGCAGTCCGAGAAGGCCCACGATCAGAACGAAGGTCACGGCGGTGTCCGGAGACCCGAGGCGTGGGGGACTGATTCGGCC
>JAOTZH010000144.1 GCA_029861425.1 Gemmatimonadota bacterium | reverse complement strand
TTCGATCCACCCAGGGAGGGATCACATTGGAAGGCGGGGCCGGGTGCGGGAACTGACCCACATCGATTCGTCCGGTCAGGTTCGAATGGTGGACGTCGGCGAGAAGGCCCCCACTCGACGAACCGCTGTGGCCGAGGGTCAGATTCGCATGCAGGCGGAAACCCTCGCCGCGATACTGGCGGGGCGAGTGGAAAAGGGGGAGGCGCTTGCGGTCGCACGCGTCGCGGCGATCGAGGGTGTGAAACGGACCTCTTCTTTGATCCCGCTTTGTCACCCCATCCCCATCGACGGTGTCGACGTCGACATCGATCCCGACGAGACGCTTCCGGGGCTGAAGGTTCAGGTCCGCGTTTCGGCGGAGTGGAGGACGGGGGTAGAGATGGAAGCGATGACTGGAGTCGCGATCGGGCTGCTGGCACTCTACGACATGTGCAAGGCGCTCGATCGGGGAATGGAGATCGGATCCGTCCGTCTCCTGGAAAAGCACGGCGGGCGTTCGGGCACTTGGACGGCCTCCAGGCAGGACTAACGCGCCTCGAGCGTTTATCAGATAGATGGGGATGATGGAATCTGTGATGAGGAAGGGACGGGCTTTTCGTGCCCGTTCGATGCTGGCCCGGTGTCTCCGGCCTCTGAGGAGGTCCGGTGCCCGACGCACCAGCGCCGCGGCGCACGCCTTGCCGGTGCTGGCGGCGGTCGCGTCGCTGGGTTTCGAACACGCAGAGGCCGGGATCTTGCATGATCCACCCGTTACGAGCGGGCTCTCCCGTGCTACCCACGGTGAGCTGGCACTGCGCGAATCGGGTCTGCGTCGCACGGAGACGATTCGAGGGTACGCCGACCGATACGAGATCGGCTGGCAGCTTTCGGAGCGAATCTACGACGCCGCGCTTTATGCGGGGATCGACGTGGATCTGGCGTATCGGCTGGTTCGAGTCGAGTCGTCCTTCAAGCGAGGGGCGATCGGGCCGGCCGGATCGATCGGAGTCACTCAGGTGCAGCCGAACACGGCGCGTTGGCTTGATCCGAACGTGACGCGGGCGGACCTGTTCGACGTCGAGACCAACCTCCGGTTAGGGTTCGGGTATCTTCGGATGCTCATCGACCGCTACCGCAGCACGCGACTGGCGTTGCTCGCGTATAACCGCGGGCCGGGCACGATCAAGGAAGTGATGGCCGCCGGGGAAGACCCGGCGAACGGATACGCCGCTCGCGTTCTGGGGGGACGCAACCGGTAGGGGCCGCTCCGCGTCCCCGGTCGGTGCACCGCCGGACGAGGGCGACATGACAAGAGGCTGGCCCGTGGAACATAAGCGATCGCTGAAAGCGAAAATCGAGTCCGGGGACGCGGAGGTCGGCGTGCTCGGACTCGGCTACGTCGGTCTCCCGGTCGTAGTGGCGTTCGCCGAAGCCGGGTATCCGACCCTCGGCTTCGATGTCGACCAGGCCGTCGTCGATCTGATCTCTCGTGGCGACTCGCATATCGGGGACGTCCCTCCGTCCTCGGTCGCCGCTGTGGTCGGGTCCGGGAAGCTCCGTGCGACGACCGATTTCGATCTCCTGCGGGCGATGGACATCATCATCATCTGCGTGCCGACGCCGCTGTCCAAGACCGGGGACCCCGATGTGTCCTATATCGTGGACGCGATCGACGGAGTCGCGACCGTTCTCCGGCCCGGGCAGCTGGTCATCCTCGAGTCGACGACCTACCCCGGTACGACTCGCGATCTGGTCCTCCCCAAGCTCCAGGCGTCAGGGCTGGAGGCCGGGTCGGACTTCTTCCTGGCATTTAGCCCGGAGCGCGTCGACCCCGGGAACGAGAAATTCCATCTGAAGAACACACCCAAGGTGGTGGGCGGGCTCACTGCGGAGTGTCATGAGCTCGCCTCGGCCGCGTACCGACGGGTCATCGACACGGTCGTCGAGGTTTCTTCGCCCGAGGCGGCGGAGCTGACTAAGATCCTCGAGAACACGTTCCGTGCCGTCAACATCGGGCTCGTGAACGAGATGGCCGTCATCTGCGATCGACTCGGGATCGACATCTGGGAGGTCGTCGACGCGGCCTCCACGAAGCCCTACGGCTACATGCGCTTTACGCCGGGGCCGGGGCTGGGCGGTCATTGCATCCCGATCGACCCGCATTATCTCGCGTGGAAGATGCGCACGATGCAGTACCGGACCCGGTTTATCGAGCTCGCGGCGGAGGTGAACGCCGAGATGCCCCGTTACGTCGTCTCACGGGTGGCCGAAGCGCTGAACGCGGCGCGCAAGTCGGTGAACGGGAGCCGTATCCTGCTGCTGGGGATCTCGTACAAGCGAGACGTCGGCGACACCCGCGAGAGTCCGGCACTCGATATTCTCGAGCTGCTTCGGGCGCAGGGTGCCGAGGTCGAGTTTCATGACCCGTTCGTCCCCGAGCTTCGCCACGATGGGATCGATCTGACTTCGGTCGACCTGACACCGACGACGGTGGCCAGGACGGACTGTGTCGTCGTGACGTGCGATCATTCGGACATCGACTACGACATGGTGATCGAGCAATCGGAGATCATCGTGGATCCCCGCAACGGTCTGGAAGGACGTACTGGCTCTGGTCTCGTATATCCGATCGCCGGCCCTCCGCGATCCTCGGATTCACCGAAGGAGCGGAGTCAGGCGCCGCTCGACGTGGTCGTAAGCCCCGTCTGACGGGCGGCAGGTCGAGCCGGCGCGAGCGCGATCCTCCGCCACTTCATGGCAAAACCGACCACATGTAGCCAGGGGCTGGAGAGCCTGGCGAGCGAAGGCCGGGCCCGGGGCGCGGCAGCGAGGAACTCCTCCGCCCCCACGAATTCGGGCATCTCGGCGTAGGCCCTTCCGATCTCGAACGCGAAGTGGGCGTCCGACCCGGCCACGACCGGGAGCCCTCGACGTTCGGAGGCTTTGATCGCGGCATGATTCCAGATCGGCAGGAACGCGCGCGCATTGATGCCCTCCACCACGTCCGCCACGCGCAGTGCCCGGTTCGCGCGCCATAGCGCCCGACGCGCGTATGCATAGGGATGTGGCGCGTAGACGACCCCTCCCTGATCCCTAATTCGCTCGACGGTCTCCGTGAGAGACAGGCGCTGAGGAATTCTCTCCTTGAGAAAGAGACCGATCAACTCGGTACGACAGCGGCACCTGATCTCCTCTCCAACGATGACCAGATCGGGGTCGATGTCCCGGGCGAGCAGGGCCCCCTCGATCGTCCCGTGATCGGTGACGGCGATACGGTCCAGACGTCGCTCGCGCGCCCGCTCGACGAGGGCCCGCGGCGGCGTGTGCCCGTCGTGGGAGTATGACGTGTGTGAATGTAGGTCGACTCGGAACATCGCCGTCGCGCCCACCCGCAATGGTTGCTCGAATGCCGGGGGGGGCGTCCCTCCCGGATCGTCGATGTGTCCGGTCGGTGTGCAAGCGACGATCCGGCCGAGTGACGTCAGGGACGCCGGATGTAATTATCTGTGGTGTAGGTGGTTACGGTGCGCTGGCGCGCGGTCGCCGGTGCGGTCGCGCCACCCGGTTCGGGTGGTTTGCGGGGGCGGGCGTCGTTTTGCGCCGGGTGGCTGCGGGACGGCCGCTCGGGCTAGCGGCCTACCTGCAGGCGATCGCCGGGCTTGATCACCGTGGATTGGAGATCGTTCCAGCGCATCAGATCGCTCGTGGAGACCGAGTGCCGGCGAGCGATCGTCCAGAGCGAGTCCCCGCGCTGTACCACGATCGTCCGGGTCCCCTGCTCCTCCACTCGAGTCTCGCCCCCCACGTCGCTGGACGACGCGGAACTCGCGGAGGCCGACTGGTCGCCGGACGAAGACTCGCTGGGATCGCCCGTCTGTGGGCTCCGGGCCGCGGGGCGCGCCGGGCGCGGGATGACGAGCTGTTGCCCGACCTGAAGCCGTCTCGGATCGATGTTCCCGTTCGCGGCCCGCAAGGCCGTCACGGAGACCCCGTACGCCTCACCGATCCACCCGAGCGTATGCCCTCGCTGAACCACATGGAACGTCCAGGTGACGCGCTCATCCTCCGGGATCTCGACGTATGCAAGCTGAAACCGCTCCCCGCTGCCATCCGGCACCTTGAGATCGACTCGGCGGTCGGGCGGCGTGACCTTCTGTGGGAACTGCGGGTTCAGGTCACGAATCGTCTCCTCGTCCGTCCCCGCGGCCTCTGCCAGAACGTCGAAGCTCGTCGCGTCCGGAACCGAGACGATTTCGTACTCGATAGGCTCATCGGAGACCAACCGTTCGAACCCGTACCGCTCGGGGTCGTGACCGATCATCGCCGCCGCGATGATCTTCGGGACGTAGTTCCTCGTCTCGGACCGGAGAAGCCGCGCGTCGGCCAGATCCCAGAACGTACCCCCACCTGTGCGAGCAAGACCTCGCGAGACACGCCCCGGGCCCCCGTTGTAGGCGGCCGCCGCCAGGTACCATGAGCCGAAGCGATCATGCAGATCGGACAGATAGCTCAGCGCCGCCTCGGTAGCCAGCTCGGGATCTCGCCGCTCGTCGACCCAGAACGACACCTCGAGATCGTACATGCGTCCCGTGCTGCGGATAAACTGCCACAGCCCCACGGCTGCAGCCCGCGAGTAGGCGTTGGGGCTCATGCCGCTCTCGATCAGGGACAGATAGATGAGATCCTGTGGCATCCCCCGGTCGCGCAGCTTCTCGCGGATCATCGGCTCGTAGCGTCCCTTCCGCTCGAGATACAGACCGAAACGGTCCGGGATGACGTTCTGGAAGTAGTTGATCCACGCCTCCACCCGATCGTTCATCTCGAGTGGAAGTCGATTCTCGACTTCTTCCGGATCGCGGACCACATCCACCGGATCCGACCCGAGAAGCTCGCGAAGCGTGGCGTCGATCTCCTCGTCGGTCGGGCCCTCGAAGGCTTCGGGCGCGGGGTCCGGCTGGAGGGTCTCCTCGACGACCTTCTCTACGACCGTCTCTACCAGGAGAGAATCTGCCTCGAGAGGCAGGGGCGCAGGTGGCTCGGTCGGAATCTGCTCCAACGGCTCGCCGTTCGCGCCGGCGGCCGCGGGCCCGGGTCCGTTGACCGGTGCGGGGTTCGTCGCGCACGCGCCGGACAGCACCGCCAGCAGCACGGCTGCCGCCGTCTGCCTGGCGGTTCTCGTTGTCCGCTGAGCTCGAATCTCTGTCTCGCTCATGTCGTCTTACCCTGTCAGTGCCAAGAGGACTTTCAGAATCAGACGGATGGGGGCCGCCGGACGTTGCAAGCCGACGCTCTCCCGACGCGATCGAATCCGTCTACATGTGGTAGTTCGGCGCCTCTCTCGTGATCACTACGTCATGCGGATGAGACTCCCGCAGACCCCCTGAGGTAATGCGCACGAAGCGGGCCTTCTCGCGTAGCTCGTGGGTCGTCGCGGCCCCGCAGTACCCCATGCCGCTGCGCAAACCGCCGACCAGCTGGAAGACCGTGTCCGCGACAGGCCCCTTGTAGGGGACACGTCCCTCGATGCCTTCGGGCACGAGCTTTTGTGCCGAAGCCCCTTCCTGGAAGTACCGGTCGGCCGAGCCCGCCTCCATCGCAGAAAGCGAACCCATCCCGCGGATCACCTTGAACCGCCGACCCTCCAGAAGAAACGTCTCGCCAGGGCTTTCGTCGGTACCGGCGAACATCGATCCAAGCATGCAGCAGTGCGCTCCCGCCGCGATGGCCTTCACGATATCTCCCGAGTACTTGATCCCGCCATCCGCGATGGTGGGCACCTTGCCGTCAACACCCTCCACGGCATCGATGATCGCCGTGACCTGTGGCACGCCGACTCCGGTCACGACCCGGGTCGTGCAGATCGAACCGGGGCCGACGCCGACCTTGACGGCATCGACGCCGCGCTCCACCAGGGCAGCAGCCCCCTCTTTGGTCGCGACGTTGCCGGCGATGAGCGGGGTATCGGGGAGTTGCTCCCGGACCCTCGCGACAGCGTCCAGCACCGCCTGAGCGTGACCGTGCGCGGTATCCACCACCAGAACGTCCGCACCGGCATCCGCAAGCGCCCGTGCGCGGTCGAGGTCGCGAGCCCCGGCGCCCACGGCCGCCCCGACCCTGAGGCGTCCTCGTTCGTCCTTGGTGGCGTTGGGAAACTGCCGGCGCTTGAAGATGTCCTTCACCGTAATCAGCCCCTCGAGGCGGCCTTCGTCGTCCACCACGGGAAGCTTCTCGATCTTGTGCTGCCGCAGGATCTCCTCGGCATCATCGAGGGACGTGGAGAGCGGTGCGGTAACGAGGCCGTCGGACGTCATTACGTCCCGGACCGGTCGGCCCGGGTTGCTCTCGAAGACCAGGTCGCGGTTCGTGAGGATTCCGATCAGCAGTCCTTCGCCGTCGACCACGGGGACGCCACTGATCCCGTACTCCATCATGTGTTGCCGGGCCTCGCCGAGCGTGGCGTCGGGGCCGAGGGTGATCGGGTCCATGATCATCCCGCTCTCGGAGCGCTTCACTCGATCGACGTGCTGGGCCTGGGCGTCGATTGTCAGGTTCTTGTGGATGATCCCGAGCCCGCCCTCGCGGGCCAGAGCGATCGCCATCCCCTGTTCCGTGACCGTGTCCATCGCGGCCGACAGCAGCGGGATCGTCAGCTCGATCCCTGCGGTCAGATGTGTGGAAACATCGACGTCCGCCGGATGGACCTCGGCATGGGCGGGCGCGAGCAGAATGTCATCGAACGTGAGCGATTCGCGGATTGGAGGGGACATCAGCGCTTCACCGGTGACGGGCGTAGGGGGTGGATGCACGAAACCGCCCGTCCCGGACGATCGTGTCGCCGTCTGCACGCGCGATCTGCACTTCGTGATTCAGTATGGGCTTCCATTCGCCATGGTAGACGGGGAACCGCCTGCCGTCAACGCGCGATTGTCCCCGCGCCGGCGCTACTCGACGACGATTTCACGGTTCTCCGGCGGACCCTCCGACGCCGGCGGCGGCTCGGGCTCCGGGTTGCCCGCCTCGAGCTCGGCGAGAAACTCGCGACCCGCCTGCCGAAACGAATCCAGGACGCGGTCCGCGCGTCCGAGCACCTTCATCGTCGTGTTCACCGCATTCGCGCTCATCCGCCCACGGCGCATCTGCTGTTGCACGCCCTCGGCGAACTTTTGGAAGACCGGGGCCTCCGGAGCCGTCCGGTCCGCGTACTCGGAACCGAGAAAATCGATGAAATCCAGCACCTCGTAGACCTTCTCTTCCGGAAGGGCATCGAGCTTTCGCCAGATCTGTTTCTTAAGGATCTCGTTCATGGACTCCGTCCGTTCCGGTCCAGCCGCCGCACCCTGCATACTCCCACGAACCCGATAGAAGTTTCAAGTGCCAGTTGTCAAGCGCGCGGGAACGGCAGCTCCAGCGTGAAGCGGCAACCGCCCTCCGGCGGCCTATCCACCGCGAGATGCCCACCAGCCGCGCCGACCAGCCGCGCACAGATCGCCAGCCCGAGCCCGTGCGTCCATCCCGTCCCTCGATCCCGGGCCGTCGGGAGGGGCGCCTGCTCGAGACGAGTTCTGAGTTGCTCGATATCCGCACCGGCTCCCGAGTCCGTCACGGTCACCGCGAGCCCGGCGGCACAGTCAAACGCACGCACCTCGACCCGGTCGCCGGCGCGCGTCGCCTGGACCGCGTTCGAGACGAGGTTCATCAGGATCCGCGTCAGCACTCGACGGTCTCCGATCCGAGGTCCAAGCGTCTCGAGGCGAAATCCCAGATCGACGTCCGCATGTGCGGCGAGCGGGCCGACCAGCTGATCGACCTGCTGCAGCACGGCCTCGATCGAGAACGGTTCAGACAGGACCTCGATCGTCGCCGCATCGCCCAGACGGGTCACGTCGATCAGGTCGTTCACGAGCCCGACGAGCGATACGGCCGCCGAGTACAATACCCCGACCTGGCGGCTCTGCACTTCGTTCAGCTCCCCCGAGTGCTCCGTCGCGAGGGCGTCCGCGAGGAAGAGGATCGAGTTGAGCGGTGACCTCAGGTCATGAGAAACATCGCGGAGAAGAGCCCGGGAATCTTCGGTTCTGCGCCCCAGCAGGGCCGTAGCGAGGATCAGGAAGTCGCGGTCCAACCGGGCGTGGAGGGAGCGCACTCGCTCTTCTCCCATCTCTTCGCTCGCGTGAATCGCCTCGCGAACCGCCCGGATGGCCGCCGCCGCCACTTCTATCGTGTCCACCTCGGGGATGTCTCCCGCGGGCGGGGCGTCCGACCGAAGCCGCGCATCCAGCCACGCAGCGACTCTGCGGACTTCGACGGGCAGCCCGTGCAGGACTCGTTCTGAGTCCCACGGGCTCACGGCGTCGCCGTCAGATTCTCCGTTTGTGCGGGCCCATACCCGCGGAGGAGTGCTCACGGGGTCCCTCCGCCCTCTCCGGGCGCTACTGGACGAAGGCGTCTTTGGAGAGCTCGTGCTTATCCATCAGGCGGTACAGAGTCGTACGATCGATACCGGCCTGTCGCGCGGCCTCGGACATGTTGCCCTGAGTCCGGGCCACTACCTGGGCGAGGTATTCGCGCTCGAACCGTCCGATGAGCGCGTCCTTCGCGTCGTGGAAGGGCGCATGGAAGTCGATGAGCGAGGCCACGGATTGCGGGGTCGCCGACCCGCCACCCATCACCTCGAGCGTGGCCCCCTCCTCGAGGATCGAGAGGCGCTCCCGCTCGATGTTCTCGCCGGCTTCGGACAGAACGACGAGATGTTCGATCACGTTCTGCAGCTCGCGGACGTTGCCCGGCCAGTCGTGGCGCACGAGCGCCTCCATCGCGTCGGGCGAGAGTCGAGGAGGCAACGCCCCCGGCAACTGATGCCGACGCCAGAAGTGATCGATGAAGTGCTTGATCAGGACGGGAATGTCTTCGGAGCGGTCGCGAAGCGGCGGCAGATGCACCGGGACCACGCGAAGACGAAAGTAGAGGTCCTGCCTGAGCTGACCGTCCCTGATCGCGAGCTCCGGCTCGCGATTCGTGGCGGAAACGAACCGCACATCGACGACCGCATCGTCCTTCTCGCTACCGACCCGACGGATCACGCCGTCCTGGAGTACCCGAAGCAGCTTCGCCTGAAGAGGCATCGGCATCTCACCGAGCTCGTCGAGGAAGAACGTTCCCTGGTCCGCGACCTCTAGCAGACCGGGCTTGTCGCGCACCGCCCCGGTGAACGCCCCGCGTCGGTGTCCGAACATCTCGGACTCGAGAAGCTCACCGGGAAGGGCGGCGCAGTTCACGGCGACGAAGGCCTTCCTGGCCCGACGACTCTCGCCATGGATGTACTGGGCGATCAGCTCCTTGCCGGTCCCGCTATCGCCCGTGATGAAAACCGACGCGTCGGTTCGGGCGACCTTCATTGCCGTCTCGATCGCCTTCCTCATTGCGCTCGACACCCCGAGAATCCGCACGTTGCCATCGACCAGGACCCCTTCGCGACGCGAGGAATCCGACAGCGTCCGCTGCCTGAGCAGGGTATACGCGGCTCTACCGATCACGACGAGCAGCTGCGTCGCGGTAAACGGTTTCGGCACGTATTCCCAAGCCCCCGCCTTCATGGCGCGAATCGACGCCTCGGTCGTCGCGTGACCTGTCATCATGATCGCGATCGTACCCGGCGACCTCTGACGAACCTCCGCCAGGATGTCGAGGCCGTGGACCTGGGGCATGCTCTGATCGATCAGGACGATGTCGTAGCTCTGGCTCTTGATTCGGTGGAGGGCGTCATCGGCCTTGCGCTCGCACTCGCACTGATAGCCATCGGCGGCCAGGACCGACTCGCAGCTATCCAGGATGCTCTGCTCATCATCGATGACCAGGATCCGGATGCTCGCCCGCTCCTCGGGCCCGAGAACGGCGGACCCCGACTCGTCGAGGTCCTCGACGGCGGGTTCTCCCATCTGCGCTTCTTCGGCGATGTCAGGCGCTTCGATTCGCACGTATCCTCCCGGTTTCCGTTCGTGGCGTCGGCTCCCGCGAACCCCCAGTCTTGCCTCCCCGCTTCAAGCCGCATCGCGCATTGCTCGATCGCGATGCAACCTGCCGCATTTCGCGGCGCGGAGGCGACGGTCCATTGCGGCCTCGCCACACCTCTCCCCTCCGGGTCTCTCGAGTTGCGTCGCGTATGCAACAG
>JAOTZH010000285.1 GCA_029861425.1 Gemmatimonadota bacterium | reverse complement strand
CGATCGGATCGCCCGACGGCGACCGTCGTACGGGGCAGAGGCGACACCCGGGCAACACGCCACGCTCGAACAGCGGCTCGAGTTGGTCGCTCGGGAGATCGATCGAGACGAGCTCGACCTCTTCGTTGAGCTGGACTTCGCTCAATCGAAGGTCGCCGGTCGGAGGGGAGGCCTGGTCCTCCACCGGCGTCAAGCTCGTCGTGTCATTTGAGTCCGGCATCGCACCCGATTGGTTGAGAATGGTTCTCAATCAATGATAACAAAATGTCCGTGTGACAGAAAGGTCTTCGCCCCGCCAGGCCCGGTTTGCATCAGGAGTCCTCCCCGAGGTCCGGGTGGTCCACGGGGTCGAGCCACCGGTGCCCCCGTCGCCCGAGGAGCGCGTCGGCCTCGACCGGCCCCCAGCTGCCTGGCGTGTACTTCTGCGGCGTGCTGTCCGGGTCGAGCAACGGCCCGAAGAGATCCCACGATGCTTCCGCCTCTTCGGCATGTACAAAGAGGGTCTGATCGCCCGTGAGCACGTCCAGCAACAGCGTCTGGTAGGCATCGGGGATGCCTTCGAACGCCTGCTTGTAGAAGAAGTCCAGAGGGATCCGTCGGAGCTCGAATGGCTCGCCGGGCACCTTGACGTCAACTACCAGCGCGAACCCCTCATCGGGCTGTAGTGTGAGGAGCAACACGTTCGAATGCGTCTCGCACGCACCCATCGATTCGAACATGCACACCGGCGGTTCCCGAAAACGAACCGCGATCTGCGTCAGCCGCCGATCCAGCCGCTTCCCGGTGCGCAGATAGAACGGGACTCCCTGCCATCTCCAGTTGTCGATCCCGAGGGCGAGGGCGACGTAGGTCTCGGTCGTCGACCGGGGGTCGACCCCGGGCTCGTCCATGTATCCGGGGACCTGCCGGCCGTCCACCTCGCCACCCGTGTACCGCGCGCGTACGACGTTCTCGCCCTCGATCGGTGACACGGAGCGCAGCAGCTTGATCTTCTCCTGGCGGACCGACTCCGCGTCGAACCGGCCCGGGACCTCCATGCCCACGAGGCTGAGCAGCTGAGCCATGTGATTCTGGATCATGTCGCGGAGCGCCCCCGACCCGTCGTAGTAACCCGCACGGGAACCGATCCCGAGATCTTCCGACACCGTGATCTGGACCTCCTCGATTCGCTCGCGGTTCCACTGCGATTCGAACAGTGCGTTCGCGAATCGGAAGACGAGCAGGTTCTGAACGGTCTCCTTGCCGAGGTAGTGATCGATCCGGTACACCTGCGATTCGTCGAAATGGCGGTGGATTGTCTCGTTCAAGCGGCGGGCGCTCTCGAGGTCCCGTCCGAATGGTTTCTCGACGACGAGCCGCGTCCACCCCGGCCCCTCGTTCAGATCCGTCTCGGCGAGACCCTCGACCACTTCGGGAAACACGCGGGGCGGCAGCGCCATGTAGAACACGCGGTTTCCGGGCAGCTCGCACTGCTGTTCGATTTCGCGCACCCGCCGCGCGAGACGCGCATAATCGCCGCGGTCCCCCTTCGGCAGGCCCTCATAGAAGAGCCGCGCGTCCCCCAGGCGGTCGATCTCCTCCTCCGGGGCACCTGACTCGCGCAGGGCCTCTCGGACCCATTCGCGGAAGCCCAGGTCGTCGAGATCCGCGTCCCGTGCCACAGCGAGGATGGCTCGACGGCTGCCCAATACGCCCAGCGACGCCAGACGCCGTAGGGCGGGGACGAGTTTCCGGCGCGCCAGATCGCCCGTTCCTCCCAGAACTACGAACAGGTGGGGCTCCACCTGATACGACTGGAGGGGGCTCCCGTCAGTCATCGTCGCGAACGATCGCGTGGCCGCCGAACTGATTCCGGAGGGCCGCCAGCAGCCGATCGCCGTACGACTCCTCGTCCCTCGAGCGCAGCCTGGCGAGGAGCGATAGGGCGATCACCGGCGCCGGCACATCCTGGTCGATCGCCTCGACCACCGTCCACCGACCTTCACCGGAATCCGACACGTAGGGGGCGATGTCGTCGAGCGACTGATCCTCCGCCAGGGCCCGCGCCGTGAGATCGAGAAGCCACGATCTGACCACGGACCCGTGCCGCCAGATCTCCGCGACCTGGTGGAGATCGAGACCGAACTCCTCCTTGTGGTGCAGGATCGAGAATCCCTCGGCGAACGCCTGCATCATCCCGTACTCGATCCCGTTGTGAATCATCTTCACATAGTGACCGGACCCGGTCGGTCCCACGTGACCCCAGCCGCGATCCGGTGCGGGTGCGAGGGTCTCGAGCGCGGGTTGGAGAAGGCCGACCGACTCATCGCTCCCGCCTACCATGAGCGAATACCCCTCGGCGAGGCCCCACACGCCACCGCTCGTCCCGGCGTCGACGTACCCCAGCCCCGCGTCGGCCAGCTCCGCGCCCCGCCGCATGCTGTCCTTGTAGTTGGAGTTGCCGCCATCGACGAGGACGTCACCCGGCTCGAGATGGGGGAGCAGGGAACCGATCGTGCCATCCACGGGGTCGCCGGCGGGAACCATGATCCAGATGACGCGAGGCGCGTCAAGCCGGGAGACGACGTCCTCGATCGAGGACGCCCCCTCGGCCCCCGCCGAGGAGGCGGCGTCGACGGCCTCCGCTCGCAGGTCGAAGGCGACGACCTCGTGTCCACCCGCCAACAGACGTTCCGTCATGTTGGCGCCCATCTTCCCGACCCCGATCATCGCGAGCCTCCT
>JAOTZH010000284.1 GCA_029861425.1 Gemmatimonadota bacterium | reverse complement strand
TGCAGGGAGGACCCATGCCCGGACCCCGCCGGCAGTTTTCGATGCCGACCCTCGCCTCCCGCCTGGGAGCAATCCCGCTCTCGCTGATCTCGCTCGCCGTCGCGGGGCCCGGCCTCCTCGCGCAGGACACGTGGTGGCCATCGGAATGGGGCGCCGAGGATCAACGGGGCGCCGTGAATCGGCTGACGCCGGCAAAGGTGCTCGAGGCCGCCGCTCTCATCACGAACGGCCGCGTCTACTCGCTGGGCCGAACCTACGAGCCCGGCATGCCCCTGTTCGGTGACCGCCATTACAGTCTCACCCTGCCGGGCGCACCGACCGGTGGGCCCCTGGGTGAGAATGCGATCGTCTACAACGATGAGATGTTCTCGGGCGAAATCGGACAGATCGGCACCCAGTTCGACGGCCTGGGTCATATCGGGACGAGACGGGGGGGCGAGGACTTCTACTACAACGGGTTCACCGGATCCGAGATCTACGGTCCATACGGGCTGGCGAAGCTCGGCGTCGAGAACGTCGGCCCGATCGTGACGCGTGGTGTCCTGATCGACGTCGCGCGTTACCGGGGCGTCGACCGGATGGAAGCGGGCGATGTCGTGACCCGGGCCGATCTCGAGGGGGCTCTGGCGGCCCAGGGCGTAGGGATCCGGTCGGGCGATGCGGTGTTCATCCGGACCGGCCACGGGGCGCTCTGGATGACGGATAACGACGCGTACAACGCGGGGGAGCCAGGGATCGGACTCGAGGCGGCGGAGTGGCTGATCGAACAGGGGATCGTGCTCAAGGGCGCCGACTCGACCAGCGGCGAGGTGCTCCCGGGCGAAGATCCCGATCGGCCGTATGACATGCACCTTCTCATGATCACGAAGCACGGAATCTACAACATCGAGAACCTGGATCTGGACGGGATCGCGTCAGATGAGGTCTGGGAGTTCGCGTTCATGTTCTCCCCGGTGCCGCTCAAGGGAGCGACGGGGTCTCCGGGCAATCCGATCGCCATTCGCTAGACCGGCTGAGTTGCCTGGCGATCGAAACCGACGGCGTTCGATGCCGCCGGCGCTCGACTTGCCGCGCGTCCCAGCCTCGCGGAGCTTTCGTCGCGTCCTTCCATCGAGCCTGAGGTTTTCTTCCTGCGAGAGGTAATCATGAAACGCTCTGTCTGGGCCCGCGCCGCCGTTGCCGCGTTCGCCATCCTCGTGATCCCGCTCGGCGCCCAGGCGCAGTCCGCGGCCGAGACCATCGAACGTGCGCTCGGGGGAGCCCCCGAGAGGGTCCGAGCAGAGGCGACGGTGGTGAAGTTCAATGCGGACCACACGTGGGAGACCCTCAAGGAGGGCTCGAACCCGTGGGTGTGCTACGACCGTTCCGGCGAGGGACGCCGTCCGGCGTACGCCGTGCAGTGCACCAACATCGGCAACCTCGCCCGAATCGCGCAGAACCGCCGGTTCGGGGCCGAGGCGGCCGATCGTGAAGCCCTGCAGGCGATGGTCGCCGCGGCGGAGGCAGCCGGAACCCGCGAAACAGCCGTGTACGGGTCGATGTGGCTGGCCGTGAACGGACCCGATATGGCGAGCGCACGGACCCACACGACCATCGCCGTACCGGGCGGAACGTCCGAGTCGACGGGCTTCCCGACCTGCGGGGATGGTGGCGGCGCGTGCATCATGGCTGGTGGCTCGGGCGCGGCACATCTCATGGTGCCGACGTCTCGCTGAGTCCTCCGTCTCCCCGTTCCAACACCGCGGCGGGTGTCGCGGTGTTGGACGCCGAGGGTCAGAGACCGATGAAGGCGAGTGCGACCAGCGAGAGGGTCAGCCCTCCGAAGATGACGAGGATCAAGACGGCGTTTCGATTGCCGTAGTTGAGCGCGTAGCCGATCCCGAACCGCTTCTCCACCATGAGGGAGGGATCGCCTCTGTCGACGTAGAACAGCCCCAGCACCCAGTGGGCGTTGTCCGCGAGCCCGCCCGCGAGCGGCCGGCCTGTGGTGCTTCCCTCCATCCTCGCGGCCCCCTGGCCGTAGCGCTTGAGGATCCAGACGAGGCTACCGCCCATGTACAACACGATGACGACGGCGAACAGCAGGACGCCGAAGCCGATCGACCCGATCTCCCCGAGCTGTGAGCGAGTGATCTGAACCGAGATCGACGATAGCCACACACAAATGAGCACCGCCACGCCGCCGAAAAGGCGGGCGTTCGCGGCTCGAAACGCCTCCTGAGCCTCGATCGAACGTCTGTCGGACCCTTCGCGCACGGAGAGCTTTGCCCCGCTGGTCAGCAGGGCGAACAGCGCGAGGAACGAGCTGAGCACCAGACTGAGGGTCGGGAGAAACAGGACGGAGACCATGGACCTCTCGGTCAACCGATCCTCGCCGCCGATCGCGCTCCACAGGGTCGGGACGCGAGCGGGCATGTCCTGATACGCCACGATCGCGTACGCCGCCACGAGGAGACCCGTGACGATGCAGAAGGCCAGGCTGATCCTGCCGAAGAGCGCGCCCTTCGGCTCGTGGGCCTCGAGCGGGGCTGCCGCTCGATCGGCCTGCCGTGAGGCCGCGGGAGTCGTGTGCGCCCGAGCCCTGAAGTACATGCGGACGTAGAGCACTAGCGCCAGGAGGAGGAGAATGCCGGTGCCGGTGAGATTCCCGGCGAGGGGACGTCCTGTGGCACTGATCGTCAGCCCCACCACCAGGGCCGACGCCATCACCATCAGACACCCGCGACCCCAACTT
>JAOTZH010000143.1 GCA_029861425.1 Gemmatimonadota bacterium | reverse complement strand
CGAGAGAACGGCCGAGCTGGGTCGGCGCATGAGGGACCTCACCCCTCTCGAGGGCTCCGAGGCGATCGTCGCCATCATCTCGGCCGGGGAGGGCGGGAGACGGGATGAGCTCGAGGCGGCAGCGGCAGACATGGTCGAGGGATTCCGTCAGAATCCCGATCTAGAGCGCTTCGTGCCCGTCGCCGAGAGCATGGCGCGGCTGTGGTCCGCCTTCTACGCGCAGGAGTACGAGCTCGTCGTCGAACTGGCGGCGAACGCTCCCTTCCGATTCGGTGAGACCGGCACCGAGGCGCTGGGGTACCCGGTGATGCGCTCCCTGCTCGCGCTCGAGGATCCTCGAGCCGTCGGACACGCGAGCGTTGCGATCCGCGCCGGGATCACCGGCGTGCCGGGCCAGGGGGATGCCCTGACCCGCCGTATCGTGCAGTACTTCGAGGGGCGTGCGCACGAGGTGGTGGGGGACACCGTGAGCGCGGTCGCCGCCTACGAAGCCCTCAAGAGCGGGTGGGGTGACGCCACGTCGCAGGTCCCGCTGGTCGCGGACATCGACGAGCGTCTCGCGGCCCTGCGCCAGTAGCCCTGATCGCGGTCTGCCCGCGGCGTCGAAGTAGCTTCCCGATCGGCCCTGACGACGCTTCGAGAGGCGCCGCAGGCCTTCAGAACCGCGCAACCATCCGTATCGTCATCGTGTCCACAATTCGAAGACCGAAGCCACGTGGAAGACACGCACAGGACGACCGGTGACAGAACCGCAACTCGTTCAACGAGCTAGAGACGGGGACCACTCCGCCGCGCGCGCGCTGTACGACGCGCACGTCGATCGGGTCTTCCGCATCTGCTACCGGTTCGCGGGCGAGGACCATCTCGCCCAGGATTTCACGCAGGAGACGTTCGTGCGCGCGTTCACGAAAATCGAGACGTTTCGCGGAGAAGCGAAGTTCGGCACCTGGCTGGGGTCGATCGCGACGACCGTGTCGCTCAATGGCCTGCGCAAGGTGAAGCGCTTTCGGACACGCGAGACCGACCTCGTGGATGACTTTCGCGCCGCACCATCCGGTATCGCGATCGAGCCCGATCTGGACGAGCGTCTGAGCCGGGCAGTCGATGACCTGCCCGAGGGATACCGAACCGTCTTCATCCTGCACGATCTCGAGGGGTACACGCACGAGGAGATCGGGAGGATGCTCGGCATCCAGTCGGGCACCTCGAAGTCCCAGCTCTTTCGCGCCCGCAATCGGCTCCGCGACGAGCTCTCCGACTTCGCCGGGGAGTGGGCCTCATGAGCGCGGACCTGGAGCGCTTCACCCGGTTCCTCCTGCGGAGGGCGGCCCGCTACAATGCTCCGCCCGAGTCGCCGCGAGAAGCGATCTGGACCGGTGTCGACGCGGCGATCCGCCCGGTCCTCGACGCGCGTCGAGTCGGCGAGACACCGGAAACCACGGCAGGTCTCGCGACCGGCAGCGACGATGACCTCGTCGGCGCCGTCCAGGACTATCACGCCCCGCCGGTCACGCCCCACGATGAGATGTGGGAGAGGATCGAATCGGCGTGGGACCTCAGGCGGTCGGCCCCTGTCGCGGTTCGCGGCGCGGGCCTCGACGAGCTCGACGTTCCGTTGGCGAACGAGGCACGCCGCCGTCGGAGTGTCGGCTGGATGACGGGGGTTGGGCTCGCGGCCGCGATGGTGATCGGGATCGCGATCGGGCGCACGTCGCTTGGACCCACGCCGGCGGTGGTACCCGACGGCCCGGTCGTCGCGGCCGCGACCGAACCGGGACCGGAGGCGGTCGGCACGACACTGTCCGCCGACGCCGAGTCCCCGGCGACAGAGGAATTCGAGCGGGAGCCCCTCGAAACGGCGCTCACGCCCGCGGACGGCCCGACCGTGGATCCGTCCGTCCGACTGGTGTCAGCCGACCGGACCCTGCCGGAAGCGGCAACGCCCGGCGGACCCACCGCCGCGGAGTCTTCGGTCCGTCGGCCGGCTGCCAGCTGGAACGTCGCGGTCCGACTGGCGACGGCGAAGCATCTCGGTCAGGCGGAGACGCTTCTCACGTCGTTCCGGGCGGACACGGACGGGGTCCCCGTCGACGACGGCGCCGAGCTCTCCGGTTGGGCGCGGGATCTCCTCGGCGAGACCCGGCTTCTCCTCGATCTTCCGGTCGAGCGCGGCGCCCGGGAGCGAGAGCTCCTCGAGGAGCTCGAGCTGGTGCTCGCTCAGATCGCTCGGCTGGGTCCGGACGCGCCGACGTTCGAACGGGATCTGGTGGCGGATGGGATCGTGAGGCAGGGGACGATCGCGAGACTCCGGGCGGCGGCTCCACCGGGGGTGGGCGAAGCGGTAGGTACCTGAAAAGCAGACAAACCAACGAACGTGCGGTTCGAGGGGAACTCAAGATGCGGATCGAGATGGACACGAAGATGAAGACGGCGACGCTGTGGGTAATCGGAGGTGCCCTGGCGGGAGGCATGGGGGCGACCGCGCCTGCCGTGGCGCTCGCCGATGCCACCATGCCCGCGGCCTTGCTACAGGAGAGCGAAGAGGACGAGGCGTACAGGAGCGCGCGAGAGGCCGTAGCCCGGGGTCAGTTCGACCGTGCGGTCGATCTCTTCGCACAGATGCAGGAGGCGTTTCCAGACTCCCGCTACGCGGCCGACACGTATTACTGGCAGGCGTTCGCGATGTACCGCATGGAGGCCCTCCGAGACGCGCTCGCGGTGCTGGAGGCTCAGCTCGAGGAGTACCCCACGGCCCGGATCAGCGAGGACGCGAGGGATCTCGAGCTCCGGCTGCGGTCGCTGCTCGGGCAGCGCGGCGATGCGCAAGCCGCGGAGCGGGCGCTCAGGGAGGCCGAGATGGCGCTCGCCACGCAGCAATACATGCAGCAGGCGGGCATCAACCGCGCGATGATGGCGGCGGAGCAGGCGATCGCACGAAGCCAGATGGTGGCGGGTCAGTCCACCGAGGCCGCGATGCTCGCGATGGAGATGGCGGCCATGCGGGCGGGGTCGATGGACCAGGAGGGGTGCGAGGGCGACGAGGTTCGACAGGCCGCCCTTCAGGCGCTCATGCAGATGGAGACCGAGCGCGCGCTCCCGCTCCTTCGCGGGGTCCTGGAGTCACGCGAGGAGTGCTCGGTGTCGCTCCGGAAGCAGGCGATCTTCGTCCTCGGGCAGCTGGACGATGACGGGGTGGAGGAGCTGATCATCGATGTCGCTCGAAACGATCCCGATCCGGGGGTTCAGGAGGCCGCGGTCTTCTGGCTTTCCCAGGTCGGATCGGAGAGCGCCGTCGCCGCTTTGTCCGACATCCTGGCCGCGACCGACAACCCGGTCCTGCAGGAGAACGCGATCTTCGCCCTCTCGCAGCACATGGGTGGCGAGGCGGGAGAGCTGCTGAAGTCGTATGCGCTCGATCCCAGCAAGCCCGACCACGTGCGCGAGAAGGCCATCTTCTGGCTCAGCCAGCAACCGGACTACGCGGACGCGGCCTTCCTGATGGAGCTATACGAGGATCTGGACTCGCCGGGCCTCAAGGACCACGTGTTCTACACGCTGTTCCAGCTGGACGACCCCCAGGCCGTGGACTGGGTGCTGGCCCGGGCCCTGGATCCGGAGGAGGACGTCGAGCTCCGCAAGCAGGCGCTCTTCTGGGCGGGGCAGCACGAGACCGTCGAGCTCCAGCGCCTCGAGGGGCTCTACGGCCAGCTCAGCGACGGGTCGATGAAGGAACAGCTGATCTTCCTGTACGCTCAGCGAGATGAGCCGGCCCGCGTGGACCGGCTCATCGAGATCATCGAGTCCGAGGAGGATCCTGAGCTCCGGAAGCGCGCGATCTTCTGGCTCGGCCAGACCGGAGATGAACGGGCGATCGAGTTCCTGCTGAAGCTCGTGGACGACCCCCGGTGACGGCCGGGACCGGGTCCCGACGAGGCGCTTCGGCGATCCTCGCGGTCCCGGTCCTCGCAGAGACGTCCGACAGCCGCGGAGACTCGTTTGGCCCGGCCGCTACCACCCGCTTAGCTTCCTCGGCGCCATATCACCACCGACGGTGACTCAGCACCGTGTGAACTCGTGACGCGCCGGGGCGTAACAACCACGACATGAACGGGATCGAAAAGGTACGGGTCGGGGCCCTCCCGATCTGGGGCTGGGGGCTCGTGTGCTCCGTGTTGATCTGGGCGTTGTATGTCCTGACGCTCGCCCCGACGACGGGGTTCTGGGACACGTCCGAGTACATCGCGACGGCGCACATCCTCGGGCTGCCTCATCCTCCCGGGAATCCGTTGTTCGTCGTGCTGGGTCGCGTCTGGAGCGTAATGCTCGGGTGGACCGGTCTGTCGGTGGCGGCCCGGATCAACCTCCTGGGCGCCACCCTTTCGGCGGCGGCGTCGTTCTTCTGGTTCCTGGCCGTCGCGAGAGTCGTCGCTCACTACATGAAGGACTCGCGCGAGGTGCTGATCGCCTCGATCGCCGCGGTCCTCATCGGCGCCACGGCCTTCACCGTGTGGAGCCAGTCGAACCTGAACGAGAAGGTCTATACCGTCTCGCTCTTCGTCGTGGCCCTCGTCAGCTACCTGGCCCTGCGCTGGAAGGACGAGTGCGACACTCCTCGCGGCAATCGGCTCCTCCTGCTGATCGCTCTCGCCCTCGGGCTCGGAGCGGCGAACCACACCATGTCCATCCTTCCGGTGCCGGCACTCGTCGTGTTCGTGCTCTGGCACCGCTGGCGGACGGCGCTGAAGCCGGCCGTCATGGCCGGGGGAATCGTCCTCTATCTGGCGGGTTTCGCGGTCCAGCTCCTGTTCGTGCCGATTCGCTCTGCGCAGAACCCGATCATCGACGAAGCGGACCCTGAATGCGCGAGCATCTGGGAGGCCATCACCCCCATGCGGGTCACGGATCGGTTCGACAACGAACGGCTTGCGGTGAAGTGCCGCCCGCTGGCGTTGTCGCTCATCCGTGACCAGTACGGCAAGCCGCCGCTCGGCGAGCGTCAGGCTCCGCTCGGAGCCCAGGTAGCGAACTACTGGCAGTACTTCGACTGGCAGTGGGCGCGTCCGCTCCCGGCCGGTCCGCGCGCCGCCTCCTCGATGCTCTTCCTGTTTCTCGCGCTCGTCGGGCTCTGGACTCATCTGAAGGGCGATCGGAAGACGTTCGCGTACACGGGGACGCTGCTCTTCACTCTGACCGGTCTACTCATCTATTACCTGAACTTCCGGTACGGGTATTCGCTGAACCCGGAGGTAACCGACCTCACGCTCCATGAAGTCCGGGAGCGGGATTACTTCCACATCATCGGCTTCCAGCTATGGGGGCTGTACGCCGGTCTCGGTCTCGTCATGCTCTGGCGGCAGGTAGGGGACGCACTGGCGGGTAGCGAAACCGCCGAGCACGGGATGCTCGGAGCGGGACACAGGAAGGCCGCTCCGATCCTCGCGATCGCCTTGATCCCGCTCTTCGCCAACTACGCACGCGCCGACAGGACGGGCGACTGGGCGGCCAGGGACTGGGCGTTCAACATCCTGCAGTCTGTCGAGCCCTACGGAGTCCTGTTCACGAACGGCGACAACGACACGTTCCCGCTCTGGTATCTGCAGGAGGTCGAGGGGATCCGTCGGGACGTGACGGTCGTCGTGCACTCGTATCTCGGGACCCCATGGTATCCGAAACAGATCCGTGAGCTCACGCGCCCATGTGCGCCGGGCGTCGATCCGAGCGACTCTCCGACCACCGTCGTCTGTCAGCGGCCGTTCGACGCGGAGAACGCGGTCGGTCCGTACGTGGGGATGGACCCGACGCCCCCAACCCGTTCGATCATCGCGCTGGATGATGACCAGATCGACAACCTTCAGCAGGGGTTCGTGGTCGAGCGCGACACGGTGTTCACGGTGACCGAGGGTGTGAACGCGCGCGTCCGTCCCGGTGTGGTCTATTACCCCGACATCATGGTCTTCCACATCATCCAGCAGGCCTTCGGCGACCGTCCGGTCTATTTCGCAGCCACGGCTCCTCCGGTCTACAGCAAGTGGGGCCTGCAGCCGCACCTCGTCCGTCATGGCCTGGCGTTCAAGGTCGTCGAAGGACCGATCGAGGAGACGGAGGATCGCCGGAACCTCGAAGGGATCATGCCCACGTCGACGGGCACCCCCGACTGGGTGGACCGCGCACGTACGAACGAGCTCCTCTGGGACGTCTTCCTGGTGGACTACCTCGAGACCTGGGACGAGTGGCCGGAACCCTCGACCCAGTCCAGCATCCCCACGCAGTACTACGTGGCGTATTTGACGCTCGGGCTCGCCGATCAGGTGCTGGGTGACACGGCCGCGGCCGCTCGCGCGTATTCGCGAGCCGAACGGATGCTGGATCTCTCGGACATCGGGATGCAGTAGGGCCCCACTCCGCACCCCGGGTCGGCGCTCGAGCGGCTAGACCGGCTTGAGCGACCCGAGCACGAGCGCCACCAACAGCATCAACCCGATCACGGAGCTGATCAGCGCGTGCCGTTTGTGAAACGACACGAACGCCTCGCTGTCCTCGTCCGCGGCCGCGCTCGCCTCGGCCGCCCGCGCCAGTCGTTCGGCGTTGGGTAGCTGCAGCAGGATCATGGCGAGGAACGCGAGCACTCCCATCAGCTGCATCTGGAACATCCAGTGGTTTGGCCACGGCTCGAAGTAGCCGTACTCCATCACTCCCGTGAGCCCGAAGCCGCATACGATCGCGAGGATGGCGCCGATCAGTCCGGGCCCCTTGAGCATGCCCTGCGAGGACCGGTAGGCGAACGCCATGACCGTACGGTCGCCGGTACGCTTCGCCCGTGCGGAGATGAGCGAGACGGTGAACGTGACTCCGAACCAGAGCACGAATCCGAAGATGTGCCCGAGCAGCAGGATCCCTCGAGTGGTCATGCGCGACGCTCCTTTTTGGTGGGCCCAAAGCTCCAGATCTCTCCCGGAAGGGTCAAGGGGTCGGTGGCCGTCTCGTTGACGCGCATGCGCACGGGACCGCACCATCCGGCATGACACCCGCACAGCCACGATGAATCCGGACCTCATGGAGTCGCTCGGCCGTATCCTCGGCGATCGGCTCGGGACGTCCGACGCGATCCGCGCGCAGCACGGATCAGGAGAGTCGTTCCACCCGCCGGATCCGCCGGATGCGGTTGCGTTCGTCGACTCCACCGCGGAGGTGGCGGCGGTGGTGGCCGCGTGCGCGGAGCACGAGACGCCTGTCGTGCCATTCGGAGCGGGGACATCGCTCGAAGGGCACGTCAACGCCGTGCGGGGCGGCGTCTGTATCGCCCTGGGCGGCATGACGCGCGTGCTGCACCTGAGCCAGGAGGACATGGATTGTCGGGTCGAGGCCGGGCTCACGCGGCTCGGGCTCGAGTCGGAGCTCAAGGGGACGGGGCTCTTCTTCCCGGTCGATCCGGGGGCCGACGCGACCCTCGGCGGCATGGTCTCCACGGGTGCCTCGGGGACCACCACGGTCCGATACGGCACGATGCGCGAAAACGTCCTCGGGCTCACGGTCGTGCTGGCGAACGGACGCGTGATCCGGACGGGGACGCGGGCCCGCAAATCCTCCGCCGGCTACGACCTCACGCGTCTCTTCGTCGGAGCCGAAGGCACGCTCGGCATCGTGACGGAGGTCGCGCTTCGTCTGCGCGGCGTGCCCGAGGCCGTCGCGTCGGCGGTGTGCTCCTTCCCCGGACTTGAAGCAGCCGTGAACGCGGTAACGCTGACCATCCAGACCGGAGTGCCCGTCGCGCGGGCGGAGCTCCTGGACGACGTGCAGATGGATGCAGTCAACCGGTTCTCGGGCTTCGAATACCCGATCCAGCCGACGCTCTTCCTCGAGTTTCACGGGAGTCCCGACTCGGTCCGCGAACAGTCCGAGGCGGTCGCCGAGATCTGCGCGGAGCTGGGCGGGACGGGTTTCCGTTGGGCGACCAGGACGGAGGATCGAAACGAGCTCTGGCACGCCCGGCACGAGGCCTACTACGCGGGCCTCGCGCTGCGCCCCGGTGCTCGTGGCTGGGCGACGGACGTCTGCGTGCCCCTCTCCGAGCTCGCCGGGTCGATCGTGGCGACTCGAGCGGACATCGATGCCGAGGGGCTCACGGCCCCGATCGTCGGACACGTCGGAGACGGAAACTTTCACGTCCTCTTCATCATCGACCCCGACGACGAGGTCGAGATGGCGAAGGCGGACCGCGTGAACTCGCGCATGATCGACCGGGCGATCGCGGTCGGCGGGACGTGCACGGGCGAGCACGGCGTCGGGTTCGGGAAGATGCCGTACCTGGCGAAGGAGCATGGGGAAGCGCTCGAGACCATGGCCGACCTGAAACGCGCGCTCGACCCTCGGAACCTCATGAACCCCGGAAAGGTGATCGGATGATCTCGAACCGCCGTAGGCACCCGTGGCCGACGACTGTGGCCTGCGCCGTCGTATGTCTCTCTCCGTTCTTCTCAGCCGCCTGCGCCACCGAGGCCGGCCCTCCGGTCGCGGACGGGGTGGCCGATATCGTCATTGTCGGAGGGCGGGTGATGGATCCCGACTCGGGGCGAGACGAGGTCGCCGACGTGGCCGTGACCGCGGGGACAATCGCCGCGATCGGCCCGGGCCTGTCGGGTCGGGACACGATCGACGCGTCCGGGCTCGTCGTGTCACCCGGATTCATCGATCTGCACGCGCACGGCCAGGACAGCGTGAGCGCCCCACTGCAGGCTCTCGACGGGGTGACGACCGCGCTCGAGATGGAGATCGGCGTCTTTCCCGTCGCCGAGTGGATCGCGTCCCGCGAGGGACGAGCGATCATCCACTACGGCGCCACGGTGAGCCACCCGGGAGCGCGTGTGAAGCTCCTCACCGGGGTCGACGTCGGCCACTCCACGATGACCCCGCCCGATACGCCGAGCCCGTTCAGCTCCGAGGCGGTCTACCAGGAGCTCGGCGATGAGGAAATCGTCGGCCTGACGAGGCTGATCGAGCAGGGGCTGGACGAGGGCGGGCTCGGGATCGGCTTTGGCATCACCTACACGCCCGGCGCCTCGCGAACGGAGATACTGCGGGCGTTCCAGGTCGGAGCGGCCCGGGCAGCTCCGGCCTACGTGCACCTTCGCGGCGAGAACTCCGGAGGGACCCTCGGGGCGTTCCAGGAGGTGATCGCGAACGCCGCCTCGACCGGCGCATCGGTCCACATCGTCCACATGAACTCGAGCGCCGACGAGATGGCGCGCACGACCCTCGAGTTGATCCGGGGCGCCCGGGAACGCGGCCTCGACGTGACCACCGAGGCCTACCCGTACACGGCGAGCTCGACACGGATCGAATCGGCCCTGTTCGATGCCTGGGACGGACTGACCGACGAGGACTACGGGCGTCTACAGTGGTCCGGTACCCCTGAGCGCCTCAACACCGAGACGTATCGACGCTATCGCGAACAGGGCGGCTGGGTCGTCATCCATGGCCGCAACGAAGAGACGAACGAGTGGATCGTCGCCCAGCCCGACGTGATGATCGCGAGTGACGGCATCCCCTACCTGTACGAGTCGGTCCACCCGCGGGGAGCCGGGACGTTCGCGCGGGTGCTCGGGCACTACGTCCGGGAGCGTGGCGCACTGGATCTGATGACCGCGCTCGGGAAGATGACGATCCTGCCCGCAAGAAGGGTCGAGGGATTCGCCCCGGTGATGGCGAACAAGGGTCGGATCCAGATCGGCGCGGACGCCGATCTCACCATCTTCGACCCGGCCACCATCATCGATCGGGCGACCTATGCCGATCCGGCGGGCCGGTCGGAGGGGGTGATTCACGTGCTGGTCGAGGGCACGCCCGTCGTTGCGGACGGGCGGATCGTCGACGGGGTCTATCCCGGGCGGGCGATCACCAGCTCCGCTCGCTGAACGGCGCCTTTCGCAGCCAGGCGCCGCCCTTCTCGGCGGACGGTCCGCCGAGAAGGGTCGTGCGGTCAGTGCCCGTCCGGCATGGCGAACATGGTGTCGTCGAGCTCGACGTTCAGCTCGACCGTGTCCCACGCCACCGTCTGGTCCCCCTGTGCAGAGAGGGAGGTGGTAGCGAACGCGACCATCAGACCGCCGACCTCCCGGTAGTCGCTCAACGTGGTGGTCGTCTTTCCCGCCACGGGGCGGTCCGCCTCCACCCGGATGAGCAGATGGGTCGACGCGTCGAGATAGTACACGGACGACTGACCCGTCTTGAACGTGACCTCGATCGCGTAGGCCTCGG
>JAOTZH010000142.1 GCA_029861425.1 Gemmatimonadota bacterium | reverse complement strand
TCCTGCGGACGATCCGGCGAAACGAGCGTGTCGTCGGAACAGGCGACGACGAGAATCCCCGCGAACAGAGCCGCGAACAGAGCCTTTCGGGTACTGCTGAAGCGTGCACTCACAGGTGGCGCCTCCCTCGAAAGCAAAGGCCTACGCCGATCCCGTCTCCAAAGGAGAGGCGGGTCGCCGCAAGCGGTAATGGACACGAACCGACGCACTGTATGCACGATCCGAGCCGGACGGAAGCTCGTGGGGGCCGCCGCGGCCTGGTTCGAGTTCGCGGCGGCACGGCGAGGGGCGCGCGGCTACGCCGGGGCGAGCGCGATGACCCGGAGCGGGCTTCCCGACCCGTCGACGATCTTGAGCGGCGCCGCGATCACGACCGCCCCGGTCGCGGGCAACTGGTCGAGGTTGCACAGGCTGGCAAGGCCGAACTTCCCGGCCCCGTGCATGACCGCGTGGTTCGGGAACGGCGGCTCGAACGCTCCGGCCTGACCGGCGTCCGTGCCGACCGTCTCGACCCCGACCCCGAGCACACCCCGATCATGTGCGAGCATGTACGAGGTGTCCGGGTGGAACCCGGGCGAGTGCGGTCCGTCCTCGCCAACGTTCAGGAACGCCTCTTTCCCGCTTCGCCGACTCCACCCCGTCCGCAGCAGGACCCACGCATCCCCGGGCACCCTACCGTGCGTCTCCTCCCATAGCTCGAGCTGCTCCGGGGTGAGCAGGAAATCCGCGTCCACCTCCACCTGCGCCTCGATGTCGATCACGCAGGCGGGGCCGACAAAGCGCCGGACCGGAATGGTGTCTGTGGTCCCGGCCTCTTCCTCCCTTCCCGTGATCCAGTGTCGGGGGGCGTCGAAGTGGGTCCCGGTGTGCTCGCCGAACGAGAGATTATTCCAGTACCAGCCGGGGCCGGCTTCGTCGTACCGTGAAATCTGTTCGATCGTCACGCCGTTGGACGGGGCGAACATGGGGGGGAGATCAATGACCACCGTGTCGGGTCCGAGCGGCTGGGTCAGGTCGACCACACGGATGGTGCCGGCCTCGAGCTCAGCGACCAATCGGGCGAGTACGTCGGACATGTCTAGTTGCCTCCGCCGGCAGCGACACCGCGCCAGTCCGTCGCGAGGTCGATCGCCGGATTCCGCTCGAAGAAGTTGAACGGCATCAGCTCGAACTGGTGCCACGCGCTCGGCATTACCGGGAAATCCTCGGTCCTCGGGACGTGGTGGAAACCCGCCGTGTACCAGAGGACGATGTCCGTGTTCGCGATGTCGCGGTTCTCCGACGTCCACGTCGGCAACCCGTCTCCGCCCGGGCTCTGGTTCACGTACATGCCCGCCGCATACCGCTCTTCGGGGGCATGCGGCGTCACCCAGAGCTGGTGCCTGACGAAACCCGCGCGGCGGGTAGGCGGGTCGTCCGTCGCCATGAGGCTGTAGGCGATGCTGTTCCCTGGCTTGAGCACGTAGCCGGGCTCGTGCCCGTATGGACCCTCGGCCCCCGGGTTCACCACCCTCCAGACCGCGGGTCGTGAGGGATCGTAGTTGATGAGCGCCTCGCCCTCCCGCCGCGGAACGGTGGACTGAACGACCCAGCCGCTCTTTCGCGGCCCCTCCATCTCAAACGGCGTCAGCCGGTCCAGCGACACGCTGTTGTCGGTCCCCGCCACGTCCATGTCGAGCCGGAAGCTGAAGAAATGATCGTGGTTCGTCGCGACGAGATTGGGGGCCACGAGCGTGCCGTAGGCGGTCTCTGCATCCGCTCCGGCGTCATCCATCGACGTAGAGTGCACGCCCTTCAGACCGTCGAATCCCGTCGCGCCAATCCTGACCTGGATGCGGCCGTCCTGCGTGAAGACCCAGTCGAGGAAGTAATCGTAGTTCCCGATCGTCGCGGCCATGCGCGCGACGAGATCGACGGCCCGCCTGCCATCGAATTCCTGGGCGATGAAGTTGTCGAAGTGACGCCAGGCCGGATCCCCCACTCCTCGTTCGAAGAGACAGATCACCCCCTCGGCGACATACGCCCCGCCCAGGTCATCCGGGAGCACCGCGTCGAGGAGCATCGCGGTGTCCGGGCAGTCGTATCCGAGTCGAAGAGGCGTGGCGTTCGCGCCGAACCCGTATTCGCCGGCATCCATGAATGTCCGCGAGTACCACGCGCCATTCGGATCCATATACGGGACGTAGAGCTCCGACATCGAGCCCTGATAGAGTACGGGCCGTTCGACCTCGCCCTCCCGGACACTCGCGTCCGAGATGACCAGGCCGGATCGCTTCTCCATGCGGTAGTGGAACGTCCAGTTGTCCCAGCTCACCACGTGACCGTCGATCGAGAAGTTGGCGCCGTTGGGTTGTGACTGGACGACGGGCTCGAGCGCTGCCCGCGAGCGGCCGATCGACGCCGGCCTCAGCCCGCCCGGCGCTTCCGAGACCGGAATCACGCCCTCGTCGAAGATCTCGACCACTTCACCGGCGTTCAGATCCACCACCGCCCAGAGCCCTTCGATCGGGCGGTTGAACATGCTGTTCTCCGCCGTGACCAGGAAGCACGGCGTCTTCAGCAGACGCCGCCCCTGGTGCTCGGCGATCCCGTATTCGCCGAGCGTCATGGGCGCACAAACGACTTCGTCCATCGTGAAGCCCCTCGCTTCTATCGCCCCGACGAACTCGGGATTGGCCGCGAGGACGTCTCCGACGCCGATGAACTCCTCGAGTAGCAGGCTCGGCTGTACTCCCTCGAGCTCCGTCCACGACTCGACGGACCCGTCCGACAGGTCGACGATCGCCTCGAAGGTTCGGGGGCCCTGCTTCACCACGGCAAAGGAAACGCGGTCGAGAGCGTCGCCGGGGCTCCACGCCAGCACCACCTGCTTGTCGGGCTCGCGAAGGTCGAGGGTCGTAAACCGGCTGTCGGCATCGACATGTCCCGCATCCTGGAGCAGCTGGACCGTCTGCGCGTATTCGGCCGCCGTTAGCGGATCCAGCGGATGCTCGGTGGCGACATCCGCCTGGGACGCGTTCGCGAGCCCGTCGCAGCCGGCGAAGACCAGGGCGAGCAGACCGGCGAGGGAAGGCGCCGTGGCGCACGAGAGTCGTGTGGAGCGCCGCATGAAGTCCTCCGATTGAGCGGGCATGGAGACCGCGGCGCCATTGCGTCGCGCGGCCTACGTCACGCTAGGGCCGGACCGCGAGGCCCGGCAATGGCGACCCGACCGAGATCGACGCCGTCAGCTCGAAGACTCCGACTCCGAGCCAAAAAACGGCTCCAGAATCTGATTCGGGTTAGGCTTCGTAAGTTTAGATACCACAACGAATAACACGAGACTGCATAACACGCCCACCTCGACCGCATCGATGCCGTATCGGGGGAAGTAGTGTTCCTGAAAGAATAGCGTCCACACCAGACAGGCCAGGAAACCGCCGATCATCGCGGCCACCGCGCCCTTCGCGGTGCCCCTCTTCCAGTTGAGCCCGATGACGATCGGGACGAAGAAGAAAGAGGCGATGAACTTCGCCTGCTCGAGGACGATTCCCTGCACGTCACCCAGTTTCTGGAGCGCGAAGTACAGGGGTACCAGCGCGAGCACGACGATCGCCACCCGGTTGGCATTGATCAGATGCTTATCCGTGGCGTTCGGGCGCCAGAACTTGCCGTACAGATCATGAGCGACCCCGGCCCCCGTGACGAGTAGCACGGAATTCACCGTGGACATGATCGCCGAGAGCATGGCCACCAACAGAAGCGCGCCGACGACGGGCGGGAGCACCTGAAACGCCATGATCGCTGTGGCCTGGTCCTGGGACGGCAGGTTCGGGAAGAGCACCCGCATCAGCATGCCGATCGACATGATCGTCAGGCTGATGATCACCTGGAATCCGATCGCGACGAAGATCGCCCGCCGGACCGTCTTCTCGTCCCGCATGGAGTAGAACCGCGTCAGCTCATAGGGGGCCGCTGCGATCGAGAACCCGAAGCCGATGGCGAACGCGAGCAGCTCGCGCGGACTGTAGTACCAGCCCCGGAGTCTCGGGTCGATCGAATCGAGGAAGGCGAGCGAGCGACGCACACCGGCCAGCGGACTTCCGCCGCCGACCTGCTCGAGCAACACAGGGACGGCGATCACGAGCCCGGCCACCATGATCAACGCCTGCAGGAAGTCGATGTACGAGCTCGACCGAACGCCGCCCAGCAGCGTGTAGAGCCCCGTCGAGGCCACGATGACGAGCATCGCGGTCAGCGGTTCGATGCCGAACACGACTTCGGCGATCTCGCCACCCGCCTGGAACTGGGCCACGAGGTAGATCGTGTACGCGACCACGATCAGCACGCCGGCGAGAGCACCCGCCTTCGCGCTCCCGTAACGTGCGGAGATGTAATCGGGCACGGTGAGCGCCCCGAGCCTGCGAAGCTTTGGTGCGACGAAGAACGCCGAGACCAGCCACCCGGCCCAGATCCCGAGCCATGGGAACCACCACGACACCCCGGCCAGATAGTGTCGGCCAGCCGTCCCGACGAAGGTGCCCGCGCTGATCTGGGTCGCGGCCAGGACGCCTCCGCCGACGAACGGTCCGATAGTCCGACCGGCCGCCAGGAAGTCGACCTGAGTCTCCGTACGCAGATAGCTCCAGATCGCGATCGCCATCACGATGATCAGGTAGACCGTGAGCACCACGAAGAACACGGGGCCCATCAGGGGCCCTGCGATTCGGAATACGCGGCGTTCGCAGCCGCGCGTAGTCGTCGCAGGACGATCCCGCCGCCGAGCGCGGTCAACAGGAGCGCGACGATGTCGGCGAGTCGCGCGAACGAGAAGGGCCCTCCCTCGGACAGTCGGATGAAGGACGGCAGGCTCGAAAGACCGGCCTCGAGCGTTCCGTCCTCCGCGCGGCTGAAACGGGGCATGCTGGTGTCGGTGTCGATCGACGCGACAGCGCCATTCAAACGAAGCAGGTAGGGCTCCTCGACATCGAGGGCGACCGTCAACTGGGCGCGACCGCCCGACACGAATAGCGGAATCCGGTCGACGGAGCCGGACACTCGATAGCGCACCAGCACCGGTCGGGAGGTCGGGATCGCGATGCGGCGGGCGCCGCGCTCGTCGATCACCGTGAACTCGACCGCGCCTGCCGGGCCCCTGACCTCATCGACCTCCAGCAGCTGACCGGGGACGTGGATCGCGTAGGCCTGGGCGACGCCGGAGCTCGCGGGAATCACGTGCTGGACGCGCGCCTCATCGCCGGCGATCTCCACGAGGACGGTGTCGACGCGGGTGGCGCTCGACTGAGCCGCCAGGGGCGCAAACGCGCCGAGCTGGATCAGCGCGACGGCGAGCGAAACCCGGCCCGGGGAGGGCGTCAGTCGATCGCGGATATCGAACCCAGCGTACCCGTGGCTCGCTCCACGGCCCGCGTCGCCTCGTAGAACGCGTTCGCCACGTGATTGGCCGCGCGGCGAAGCTCGTTCTGCAGGAAGGGGAGCAGCTCCGGGTCCTCATCCCGCACTTCGACGAGGCGGGCGATTCTCGCGAGGCGCGGGATCGGCACCCTCGGGAGCGCCGGGTCGTGCTCGAACTGTCCCCCCTCCGCATACCCGACCGGCACGAGGATTCGCGAGAGCTCGACGAAGAGCCCGTTGATCTCCGCGGCCTCTTCGGCGCGCGCCTCGCTGGCGCCCAGCCAGTCGTAGAGGTAAGCCAGCGCCGATCCGAGCTCACCCAGCTCATCCTTCAGTCGACTCAGATCGAACAAGCCGTCCGCAGCCACCTCGTAGTCGCCGAGGTGGTCAGCCAGCTCGTCCACCGTCGCCCGGAAATCGTACGGCAGGACATGCGCATCGAGCACGCGGGCGATCGACGCCACGTACACCTTCAGATCACGCTCCAGGTTCGATCGCTCGGCGACATCCATCAGGTCGTCTTCGGTATGCCAGGCGATGTTCCCCCCGCACCCGCCGGTCGGATAGAACCCGAGAGTGGCGCGCTCGGCCGCCGGGATGTTGGACAGGAGCATGTAGAACGAGGTCAGACCGATCTGGTTGAACGAGTAGTCGCCCGCGCGGAGGGGCCGGAGCCGATGAGCGCGCTTGCCCGTCGTGTCGAGGATCGCGGACTGGCAGAGCGTCCCTGTCTCGGCCATCCACATGACGTCGTCGTATTCGGTCGCGTGCCAGCAACCGGGAGAGTCGATGTTGATCGCCCCGATGCAGCGTTTTCTGAGGTCGAGCGCGAATTCGTCGGCGAACCAGGTCGACCCCCCGTAACGACCCGTCGAGTGACCCGGCCACCACGCGATCCACAAGGACCGCTCCAGGCGCTCGGCTTGATTGAAGATCCGAGCCAACTCGAGCAGTGTCGCGTCCCCGACCCCGTTGTCCCCGATCCCGACGTCCCAGGAGTCGTAGTGACCGTGGACGAGCATGAACTCCTCCGAAGCCCCCCGGATCTTCGCGACGGGGAGCTTGCAGGGGTACCAACCCTCGTCGAGCGCCACCTTTATCCGTACGCGGGCGTCTCCGCCCTCCAACATCGAACGCAGCCGCTCGCCATCGGGCTTGTTGATGGCGATCACGGGAGTGCCTGGCTTTCGAGCCAGGTCGTCCATGGTCGGCGTTCCCCAGATCGGCGTGCAGATCCCCCAGTGGACGTTCTGGCCAGGGTTGATGTAGATCTGGCCGACCGCGCCGGCCGCCTCGAAACGTGCCACACTGGCCGGCATCGCGTATCCGTCGGTGAGGACGATCGCCCCGAGCAGGTCGGGCAGATCCGACTCGGGACGGCTCGCGAACAGGTCGCGTTGGCCGGTCGCCTTCGCGGAAGGCACATAGACGAGCCTGGCTTCCAGGCCCTCGGCCGGGGTCGGCACGGCGAACGACGGCGGCTTGGCCGTCAGTCGTTCGCCACCGGTCTCGACCCAGGACTCCCTCGGCAGCGAGAGGTAGAGCTCCGGCTCATGCATGTCGAAGTCGACTCCGAGGCGCTCGAGCTCAGACGCGATGTACGTTCCGGCGACGTGCTCGTCCTCTGAACCCGACTCCCGCACCAGCGACGAGAACGTCTCCAGCATCGCCCAGCCGTCGTCGAACCCGACATGCTGCATGAGGTCGGCCTCGAGTGCCGACGACCCGGGGTCAAAGCTCATCGAGCGATCTCTCCTGTCCTGGGATATGAGTGGTCCGTCATGAGGGCGGTGGCGGACCCCTGGGTCCATTCCGCCGCCCCGCCGCCTCAGTCGATCGTGAAGACGAGCTCCAGCACGTGACGCTCGTTCGAGGTGAGCGTGCCCCGGAGTGTGTACTCTCCGGCCGCGAGGCCTTCCTCGAGTCTCACCGACCACGGCATCGATCCACCGGCCTCGATGCGCTCCCGCCCGAGCATCTGGGGGAAAAACATGTCCGCCGCCCACCGCCACACCGAGGCATCGGCCCGCAGAACCTCGAAATCGAAGCGTTGACCGTCGGGAAAGTCGACCACGAGCTCCTCGGACGAGCCGTTCGACAGGGTCAGCACGAATTCGATCGCGGTGTCGGAGCTCGGGACCGGCGGAGTGATCGCGAGACGCAGGGTCACGTCTTCTCCGATAGAGGCTTCGGCAGTCGGCGATTCCTGTGTGGATCCTGACGACGCGCCCGCGTCCTCGTCGCCCCCGGACGATTCGGGCTCGGCGTCGGGCTCGGGACGCGGCGTGCAGGCGGCAATCACGAGACCCGTAACGAGGGCGGACACGGTAAGCCGAAGCAGCGAGATGACGCCGCTCATCGGACGCGCACCGGCGCGGAGAAGCGGGTGCGATCCCACTCCAGGTTCAACGTGGCGGCATCTCCGACCGGCTCGATCGAGATCGTGAACCGCTCTACTGCCTCGTCGAGATCTGCGCGCTGGAGAGCCGTCCGTCCGAAGTCCTGCTCCGCATCGTACGCCGTGCCCCAGATCCGAGTCTGTGAATTCACGATCAGAATCGCCTCTTCGGGAGTGAATGTCGTCCACAACGTGTAATCTCCGGCGGGCAGCTCGAGGTCGCCCAACAAAATGGGGCGGTCGGTCCTCAGGTGCGTCGCCCCGTTCGCTCCGGTTCGCCAGACGGAGCCGTACGAAACGAGCCCGCCCCATATCTCCCGCCCGCGCTTCGCCGGCTGACTGTACTCGATCGTCAGGTTCGCTCCGCCAATCGTCGCCTCGGCGGTGGCCGGCGGAGACGGCGAACCGATCCCCGTGCCTTCGAAGTCCCGGGTGGCGTAGTCCGCGGCCAGTGCACCCATGTCCGGCTCCGGGATCGGCTCGATCTCCACCTTCATCGTGGTCTGCGCGCCGGAAAGCCCCACTACACGACCCTCTCCGTCCGTGGAAACGACCATGGGGTTCCCGAAGAAGTCGAGCTCGTACTCGGACCCGCCGCGCGCGGTAAACGTGGTCGGAGTGGTCCTCGGGTTCGTACCCCAGGGGGTCAGTATCTCCACGATCGCCGAAGAGCCCGGCGTATCGAGCTCGGCCCGGGAGATCGCATGCTCGAGGATGCCGATCGGAGTCGGGACTCGTCCGGGAGTCACGACCATCAGGTCGCTCGCGTCGAGGCTCACCGAGTCCACTCCGGTCTGAACCTCACGGGCCACGGTCGCCCGGCCGTCCGCGAAGTCGACCGTCGCGACCCATCGCCCGGGTCCGGCGGGGTTCTGCGCCGGGGTGACGTGCTCCGTCTCGAACCGTGTCAGGCGGCCCTGGTCGTCGAGGTGGAGCGCATACGTCGTGTAACGCGTGACCGGCGTCCGGGCGAGAACCTCGCCTTCGATCAAACCCGGGCTGCGCCGGACGATCTCGACGGCGAGTGTATCCGTACCGAGCCGCTCGAGATACGCCGTGGTCGATGGTGGTTCGGTCGTCTCGCCGGAGCACCCGACCATCGCCACGGCAGCGATCGTGGGTCCTGCCAGGCCACCCAACGCTCGTTTCATCCAGCCCTCATCGCGGTCCCTCGAGCATCCGTTCTTCCGTCGTGCCTCGTGCGGGCGGAATCTAGTACCTTCCCCCGCATGAGACAGCGACTGATGCCGTACGCGTTGATCCCGTTCTTCCTGTCCCTGCCCGGCCCGGTCTCGGGCGCGCAGGAAGCCGATGGAGCCCCTGGGCAGGATACCGGGCGTTCGACTCCCGAACAGGAGTTTTTCGACTGGACGGAACCTCCGTTTCCGGCAGAGGAATACGCCGCCCGCCGGGAGCGATTCCTCGACGCTCTGGGTGATGCCGAAGGGGTCGTGCTCATCCCGTCCGCTCATGGTCTGAGCCACGGGGAAACGTTCCGGCAGGCGGACGACTTCAACTACTTCACCGGGCTCGAGCTTCCCGGGTCGGTACTCGTCCTGGACATCCCGAGTCGCCGCCCGACGCTCTTCGTCCCCGGGACCGACTTCCGGTTCGAAAACCCGTCGCGGGCAAACGACTTCCCCGGGCGGCCGCTCGCGAACGACCCGGCCCTCGCCGAGGTGTCCCAGATCCCCGACATCCGCCCCTATGACCAGCTCGACGTGGCGCTCGGGGAATGGATGCGGCGAAACGTCGACGTGTACGTGAACCCGGGTCGCCAGGGCACCATCCGGAGAGTGGTGACGACGCTTATCGCCGACTGGGACCCCAACATCCTCACCCTTTTCCATCTGCAGACGACGTTTCCGAATCTCAGAGTACGCAACGTCTACGAGCCGATCGCCTACGTACGCATGGTCAAGAGTCCTCTCGAGATCGAGGCCATGCGCGCCAGCGTGCGCGCCACGGATCGGTCGATCAGGGCGGCAGCGGGCGAGGTCCGGGACGGGGTGACCGAGAGGGCTCTCGAGGCCGCCTTCGAGGGAGCCTGCAAGCGGAACGGGGCCCAGCGTATCGCGTTCGCATCGATCATCAAGTCGGGTCCGAACTCGCTCTGGCCCTGGCGCGTACTCTCCTCGCACTACGACCGCCGCAATCGGGAGATGAAGGAAGGCGACCTCGTCATCTTCGACGTCGGTTGCGAGGTCGATCACTACGTGAGCGACGTGGGACGAACCTTCCCGGTCTCGGGCCGGTTCTCTCCCGAGCAGCGAGCGATTCTGGAGATGGAGGTTGGCGTCGCCGACGCGATCATCTCCGCGATCCGCCCCGGGATGACGCTCCGAGAGCTGCAGGTGATCGGCAACGCCGCCATCCCGCAGGAACACCGGAGATTCATGCAGACCGGGTTCTTCTTCGGCCACCACATCGGTCTCTCGACCGGGGACCCGAACCTTCCCGACCTG
>JAOTZH010000140.1 GCA_029861425.1 Gemmatimonadota bacterium | reverse complement strand
CTCGCCGGGCCGATGGGTCATTCGGTCGGCGAGGCCCACCCCCGAAAGAACGTGCGCGGCCCGATCACGCCGCTCCCGACGTGATACTCCGGCGGCCGCAAGCGGGAGCTCGACGTTCTCGAAAGCCGTGAGCATGGGCAGGAGGTGGAAACGCTGAAACACGAGCCCCACCTCGTGAAGACGGAGGCGGGCGCGCTCCTCGACCGACATGCCGCTGAGATCGCGTCCCAGAAAGGTGATGCTCCCGTTCGTCGGGACATCCACTCCGCCGAGCAGGTGCAGCAGGGTCGACTTGCCCGAGCCGCTCGGCCCGGTGATCGCCATGAAGTCCCCTTCGCGGACGTCCAGAGTGACGCCACGCAGGGCATACACCGGGGTTCCCGATGATCGGTACTCGCGAGTAACCGCACGGGCCTCCACAATCATTCGCCGGTTCAGGGGCTCCACTCCGGCCGTTGCAGCCGTCTGGCTCAAGGCTCCTCCGCGTGCAGGAGGGATACGACTTCCAGCTGTGTGGCTCGCCACGCCGGGACGAACCCCGCCGCGGCGCCGACGAGCATGAGAAGGACGTAGGCTCCGCCCAGGCTCCGGGGCCGCAAGACGAAGAACCGAACGGCCTCCGGGAGTCCAGGAAAATCCGAGAGAATCGACTCGAGGTACCCGGACACGACGATTCCCAGCGCCAGACCGAGCGCACCGCCCAGCGCGCAGAGCAGAAGGCTTTCGGCGGTCAGCCCGCTGACGATCCGATTTCTCGAGATACCGATCGCTCTGAGGGCGGCGATGGTACCGAGACGCTCGCTGACCGAGACCGCCATGATCGTTCCAATCAGCAGCGATGCGACGAGAAGACTGACCGAGCCCAGGATCAGCGACAGCTGACGGAAATACGAGAGCCGCTCGCTCGCCTCCGATACGATCCCGCTGAGCGTGACCACCTCGACCCGTCGCGCTGAGGCCGAAACGGCGGTCATGACCGCCTCCGGATCCGCCCCCTCCTCCACCCGCAACATCGCGAAAGACGCCTGGTCGGGCCGGCCGGCCAGCGCCTGAAGGTCGTCGATGCGCATGGCGATCGGCGAGTCTCCCTGGGCCGCATAGAAGAACTCGGCCATCCCGGACACGCGGGCGCGAATCGAGCGCCCCGTGACTCCGAAACCGCCTGCCGCGTAAAGGCCGACCGTATCACCTGGCGCGATGGACATCGCGAGGGCCGTGGGTCCGTCCAGCAGGATCTCCGAGCTCGACGGAATCGCGCCGTCGATGAGTCGGTAGACTCCCTGCTCGTCCGGGTCGATTCCCATCGCGAACGCCCTCCGGGGCTGGGGCGTCTCGGCAGACCCGTCGCCTCCCGAGCGGAGGTCCACCGCGGCGGCCAGAACCGGCGCGACGCCGGCGACTCCGGGAACGGTCTCGAGCGTGTCCCGAAGACTCGACATGGACGGGATCAACGCCTCAGTATCGAACGGAAGCGTCCCCTTGGGGGCCACTCGAAGCTCGTATCCCCGCGACCCCAGGAGCTCCGCGAAGCTCGTCTCGATCCCGCTTCCGAGCATGATCATGTCGACGAGCATCGCCGTCGAGACGGCCACCCCGGTGAGTGCCAGGGCGGTTCGAAGCGGCTTGTGGGCCAGCTCCCGAAGCGACGTTCGCGCGAACACGGCTAGCGGCCGACCTCTTCCAGCGCATCCAACGCGAAGAGCCGGCGGCCGGCGTACAGGCCCGCCCCCATCCCCAGGACGATCGCCAGTGCAAGGGCCTGGAGAACCATCTCGCCGGTGACCCGCGAGAAGATCAGCGTCGTGTCGTAGACGCGCTGGTAGACGGCGTTGATGATCCGCGACGCAACGAGACCGAGACCGAGACCGATCAGCCCTCCCAGGGCGGAGAGGATCGCGGCCTCCGCGACTGTCCAGCCCATGAGGAGACCCCGCCCGATCCCCACGAGGCGTGCGGCAGCGATCGGCGCCCGCCGCTCCTGCACCTTCAACACCATGATGCAGGCGAGGAAGACTCCCCCGGCGACCAGCGTGATCAGCCCGATCGCACGGTGGAAACGGCTCACGACGAGGAACGTGGTAGATGTCCGATTCGCCACGTGCGCCGTGGTGAGCACCTGCGCGCCAGGTAGCAGCGGCTCGAGCCGAGCCGCGACGCGGGAGGCATCCACGCCCGGCGTAAGGCCGATCGTGAACTGGTCGACCTCGTTCGCCCGCCCGGAGAGCTCGGCGAGCTGCGGTAAGTGGAACAGCACGCGCGGCCGCTCCACGGTCAGCCTCGACGGATCGGGCGGGGGCTCGAACAGGCCGGCTACCCGGGCGGTACACGCGCCGCTGTCGGCTGTGGCCCTCAGTGCCACCTCGTCGCCGGTGACGAGTCCCGCGTTCTCGGCCCAGGGTCGCTCCACGAGGACCTCCAGGTCGGGAGGACAGCCGGGCGCAACGGGCGCGAACCGGGCTTGGGCCCGGGCCGACGACGCGGACACGGCAGAAGCCACGACCACGACCGCCGCGAGCCACACGCAAATCCGCCGATCACACACTGTGTTGATTTGAGCATCTGCCTTTCTCGACAGCGCGGCGGAACCGGCCACCGCATCGAATCGGGGAGTCAGGCGTGAGCGAAGTTCCCCTGCCGCCGGGGTCGAGAACAGGGTTCGACCGGACGACGCGTTTGGATTTGACTCCGGACGTGTCCGCACCGGCCTCGACGAACACCGTCGAAGACGCGAGGATCCACGGATGGCAGGTCCGGCGCCGTGGGCGCCGCACCGCCGGCCCGCAGTCGGGCCCCCGGTCTCTGAGAAGGGGCGGGATGACCCCATTGGGCGCGTGCGACGGGACATTTGGACGCTGAGCGCTCGTGCTGACCGGCGAGCCCGATCCACGTCTACGCTGGTTAACGCCTTACCCCGCAGTCACATGCCGGAAGGGTCCGACCGCCCTCGCCTCCCCTGGCCTGGGCACGGCATTCGCCTCTCTTTGTTGATGATCGCAGGTCTGCCTCGGACGCGGGAGACCGAGATCGGGTGTTGGGGAGGCAGCCGCCTGCGTGGAACAGGAGGCTGACATGAACCGACGACAAACTCGCCGATTACAGTCGGCGGTGGCTCTGACGGCAGTCTTGAGCCTGGCCGCGTGCAGTCAGGACGGTCCCCTGGCGCCGGAGTTCGAGAGCGCTCGCGCTTCGAATACGGTGGAGGCCGTTCCGGGCTTCAGCGTCATGACGTGGAATCTCTACGTCGGAGCCCGGCTCGAGAACCTGCTCGTCATCACGGACCCGAGCACGATCCCCTTCGAGGTCACCAAGTTGGTTGGGGAGGTCATGGCTACCGATTTCCCCGCTCGGGCCGAAGCCATCGTGGACCAGATCGAGCGCACGAACCCGGCGGTGGTCTCGCTCCAGGAGATGTCCGAGTTTCGCATGCAATCGCCCGGTGATTTCCTGGTCGGGAATCCCGTGCCGGCGACGGATCCGTTCATGGACTGGCGGGTGATTCTCGACAACGCCCTCACCAATCGTGGACTCTCGTACAGCGTCGTCGCGCAGGCGATGAACTTCGACATCGAGCTCCCCATGGTGGATTTCTCGACCGGGGGCCTGGATGACGTTCGTTTGACGGACTACGACGTCATCCTCGTTCGAGACGATGTGCGCTGGAAGAGCGCCGCCAGCGGGAACTTCGAGGCGGTTCTGCCGCTCGATCTCGGCGGCTTCACGATCCCCAAGCCGAGCGGCTGGGCAGCCGTCGATGTCCGTCTGGACCAGCGATGGTATCGAGTGTTCAACACGCATCTCGAGCCTGCCGACCTCCCGGGCGGCGGCGTCAATCCACAGCTCGCCGCGCTTCATGCGGCACAGTACGCCGAGCTCAGCGCGATCATGCACCGGTCACGGAACCCGCAGATCCTGACGGGTGACATCAACTCGGCCGCGGATGGCTCGAGCACCCCGACGTATCAGCAACTGCTACAGGAAGGGTTCATCGACCTGTGGGTCGCGGGAGCGGGGGCTGGCTCTGGATACACGTCCAATCAGGAAGCGGATCTGAAGAACCCGGTGAGCCAGCTGTTCCACCGGATCGACTTCATCCTCTTCCGACACCCGTCGGCCAAGAAGACAGGGGTCCTGCCGGGACCGGCGGCCGCGGAGGTCGTGGGTGACGAACCGGCCGACAGGACGCCGGGTGGCCTGTGGCCCTCGGATCACGCGGGAGTGGTCACGTCGATGACGCTGTTCAACCGGGGTAACCGGTAGGACTGGCGGGGTAGGCTGGGCCAGCCGCAGAACGGGCCAGGCACCGCGAGTCGGCGCCTGGTTCGCTCCTCCCCGGCGAACACGGGTGCCGGGAGGCCGTTCGTGGGCAACGTAGAGCGGCTCGCTCGAGCCGAATCAGCGAACGGGGTCGTCCCCGCGGCGCATCGCCTGCATCCGGGCGCGCCGGAGCGTCTCCTCGGGATGGGGATCGACTTCCGCACTCTCGTCGGGCTCGTGTGCCGAGGATGGGAGGAACTCCAGTCGCTCGCCGAGCTCACGCGCGGTCGCGTTCTCCAGGGGGCACACGACCTCATCGCATGAAGGACATCGGTCGAGGCACTCCACCTTCGCGCTCTCCAGCGGGTGCTCCACATCCGGGTCCAGCGTGACCCGGACGTTGGCGTCACAGCCGGCGCAGTACGCCTCGTAGTTCTGCATGGGCCCTCCTCGCGGTCGAGATCGAATGGGTTGGCAAGCCGCCAGATCCGGTCCGGGCGGACCCGGCCCGCCCTCCAAACGCCTAATCCGTTGCATCAGATAGAGTTACAGATGACAGCCGTGCCCGGGTGTGTGCGAGGGAAGCGCGGCCGAAGGGTCAGAATGTCCCGAGCTCGCCCGCAAACGTCTCGAATCGCTCGGCTTGTCAGGCCGCGGCGCGCTCCGCCTCCCGGGCCGTGCGCTGGCCCTCGTCGACGTTCACGAGCGCCAGGAGCGCCGCCCCGACGATGAAGAAGGCGATGACCGACAGGATAGCGTTTCGTGTCGAGCCGGTGAGCCCGAGGGTCAGAGCGAAGACGCCCGGGCCGATGATCCCCGCGAACTTCTCGAACACGGCGAACAGCCCGAAGAACTCGCCCGACTCGTGACGGGGGATCATGCTGCCGAACAACGACCGGCTCAGGGCCTGAGTCCCTCCCTGCACCATCGCGACGAGGACGGCGAGGATGAAGAAGTCCGTCGCCGTCTGGATGAAATAGCCGAAGATCGAAATCCCGGCGTAAACGGTCAGACCCAGAAAGATCGCCCGTTTCGCGCCGATCTTCGAGGCGAGCCCGCCGAACAGAAAGGCAAAGGGGATCCCCACGAACTGGACGATGATCACCGCGAGGATGAGGGACCCTCGATCGATTCCGATCTCATCGCCGAAGATCACGCCCATGCGGATGATCGTCCCGATCCCGTCGTTGTAGATGAGAAACGCGATCAGCATGATGAAGGCGTTCCGGTACTTCCTCAGCTCCGCGACGGTCCCCCGCAGGCGGGTGAACGCCGCGCGGGCCACGCCCATGCCGCGCTCTTCTTCGCTCAGCTCCGGGACCTCGGGCTCCGGGATCGTCCGGAAGAGCGGAATCGCAAATACGACCCACCACACGGCGACGGCAACGAAGGACAGGCGCGCCGGCAGCGAGGCTTCGGTCGGGGTGAGTCCGTCGCCGGAAGGAAGCCCCACGAGCCCCGGGTTCGAGAGCATGACGGCACAGGCGGCGAGTAGCAGCCCGCCCCCGACGTATCCGAGCGCGTAACCGGACGTGGACACGCGGTCCATCTCGTCGACCGAAGCGACATGAGGCAGGAGCGAGTCGTAGAAGACGAAGCTCCCGTTGGCCCCGATGTTCGCCAGGACGAAGAGGACGAGGGCGAACAGCCAATTCCCTTCGCGGATGAAGAACATCATCGCGACGGCCGCGACGCCGATCCCGAGGAAGACGCCGAGCATGCGCTTCTTCATCGCTCGCTGGTCGGCCATCGCGCCGAGGAAGGGGGCGAGGACCGCGATGACCGCCAGGCCGATCGTCGTGGCGACGCTGAACCGGAACGTCGCGGCGCCGTCGGGAAGTCCGGAGGCCGCATACGAGGGGAAGAAGACCGGATAGATCGCCGTGACGATGATCACGACCATGGCCGAATTGGCCCAGTCGTACATCGCCCACGCGCGCTGGGCCTTCGTCTTGAGCCCGATCCGCGCGAGCACGCCGGTCCGGGTCTGATCCGCTTCCATGGTCGCAGGGTAGCCGGGCCGCGCGGGAAGCGGCAATCGTGCGGGGCGCTCTCCTGAAGCGACTGGAATCGGCGCTCGTCCCCTGCCCGGCCGATTGCCCCGTTTAGCGAAGGGTCTTGAGGTACTCGACCAGGGCCGCCCGACGGGTCGAGTCGGCGATGCCCTCGAAGGTCATCGAGGTTCCCGGTGCCGCCAGCGCGGGATCTTCTACAAGAGCGGTCAGCCGGCGGGCGGTCCAGGACCCGGCCCAGCCGTCCATTGCCTCCGAGTAGTCGAACCCGGCCGCCGAGGCGATTCGCCGTCCGTAGACACCGAAGAGGTCCGGCCCGATCCCATGGGTCCGACCGTCGCGCACCGGGTGGCATTCGGCGCAGGCCTGGAAGGCCTCGGCGCCGCCGGCGAGGCGCCGGGCCGGCCGCACCGTGATGATCGCTCCTCCATCTGCCCAGATCACGATGGTTCCGTCCGCGCCCTCCGCGAGATCACGGACTCGCGCGCCGATCTCTATCTGTTCGGCGTACTCGAGCGAGCCCGCATCCAGACGCAGGCGAAACAGGCTGTTTCCGACGAGCGAGCCAACCAGGAGATCCCCGGCCCAGCCGGGGAACGCCGACTGCCGCACCTCGACCAGGTTCGAGACTCCGATCGACGGGACCCATGAGAAGACGGGCGGTTCGAGGACGAGCGAATCTCCCCCTGCAAGAGGCCACGTCGTGTCTTCGTACTCGACCCCATGCGTACGGTACGGCCAGCCGTAGTTCGCGCCAGCTCGGAGGATGTTCAGCTCGTCGCCGCCTTCGGGTCCGTGCTCGGTCGACCAGATCGTCCGGTCGAATGCCGCGAGAAGACCCTGCTGGTTTCGGTGCCCGAGTGTGAAGATCTCTGCGACCCCGGTCGTCGTATTCACTCGGAGCGTCTTACCGTAGTCGGCGGCGGGGTCCTGCGAGAAGTAGTTGTAGGCGTGGTTTCCGACGGTCATCAAGACGTGCTCTCCGTCCAGACGCGCCAGACGGCCTCCGGACACGTGGCCGCCGAAGGGGTCCACGAGCTCTCTGGGCACCGGCAGACAGGGAGACGTCTCGAAGAGTGTGGACGCGCGCGCGGTGCCGGGCGAGTCGGCCTCGACGTCCAGGGCGGTGAGTCGCATGACGACGCAGCCCCGATCGGCCTTCCAGAAATGGTGAGTCACCAGGTAGCGCGTCGGTTCTGCCGCACGGTCGATCAGGAGATCCGTCACCCGGAAGCGGACACGGTTCACTTCGGGCGGGACGTCCGCGTGGAACTCGTGGCGGTTGATCGGGACGGTGAACGGGAGCTCCTCCGTCCGGATCGACTCTCCGTCGGGCGTCAGTCTGAAGAACCGGCCGTTTCTCGTGACCACCAGGTAACCATCGCCGTCGACCTCGATCCCGCCTCCGTTCGCGGTCGGCTCCGGGATGAGTCCCTCGTGCCACGTGACGTCGATGCTGCCCAGGGTCGTGCGGAGGGTCCGGACCCGGGTCGCCGTCCCCTCCGGCGCCTCGCGCCCCAGCACCAAACCGGCGCCGGTCAGAGCGGTGACCATGACGAGCAGGGCCGCGCGTACACCCGGTGTGAAGCGAGCGACCAGCCAGGGCAGGTGCGGAAACGCGATCACGATCACCGAGGCGACGAGCAGCGGCACCGCCGCGAGTTGCACCCGGGAGGTGACGGCGAGCAGGCCGTACGTCGCCCCGAGGCAGACGGCCGGGATCATCAGGGTCCTCGAGCGCAGTCGAGACTCCGCGTTCCGCCACACCGCGGCGACGAGGAGAACCGCGACGAGGTAGCACGCGGCCTGCCCGATGACCTGCACTCGCTCGGCCTGCGGCACCTCCCATGGAGAGCCGCCGAACCACGTCTGGCTCACCCATAGACCCACCAGAAGGAATCCGGGGATCTGCCATGCCAGCCACTCCAGGGCGTTCGGCCCGACCCGTCCCGACCGCTCGTTCGAGAGCGACGCAGCCGTCGATGGGAGTCCCGCTGCGTCCGGGTCAGACATCGGCATGTCCGGGAATAGATGGGAACGAAAACGGTGGACCGGGAGGAAAGGGAGCGGACCTCGGGCCGAACGGCAACGACCCGAGACGGGCCCGAAGGGACGGGTCTATGCCGCCGCGCTTGCCTGTGACGCCCCGACCCCGCACCCTAGTCTCCGGAATCGTGTGTTCGGAAGTACGGCGTCACCTGCAGACTCCTCCCCCGGAGCGTTGCATCAGTCCTTCCAGCCGGAATGCTTCAATCGAGAGGGCATTATGCTAGAGAGGCGCGACATCGCCTACCAACTCGCGTCTCTCGCCCTGTCGTGGGTGAGTAACAACGAACGGCTCACGGTGCGGGAGCGCGAGGGTCTACGTCGAAGCATCTCCGCGATCGCCGACCTCCAGGGCTGGACGCCTCATGGTCAGTCCCCGATGGAGACCGCGTCCAAGGAGGTCCTCAAGCTCACACGAGCGGGCACGCGAGCGCTGGTTAAGGATCTCGAGGACGAGCTGGCCGAGAAGAAGCGCGAGATAACCCAGCTCAGGAGGGCCGGAAAAGCGCTTTCCGATCTCGCGGAGAAGGGCGATTTCTCGGACCCGATCGAGTTCAGTTACATGCATACGGCTCGGAGCCCCTCGTACGGCCTCGTCACCAAAACCCAGGAGCTCGTCCTGACCGAAGCGGCCGAGGCGGAGAAGGCCGCCGGGACGATCGAAACCAAGACGGAGACGTGGACCAAGCTCCAGAAGGAGATGATCGAGGTACTGAAGGGCCGTGGGCGGCAGCTCGAAGACATGAAGGCCGACCTGCCCGCCTTCGTGGCGACGTCCGAGAGCCTGATGGAGCACGTGCTGGCCACCCGGCTCTGAGTCCGGGGGCCGCCGGGCTCGCCGGCTATCTGACGCCCACCAGCCCCCGAACGGCGGCGACCAGCCTGGCCGAGTCGTAGCCGAGCCCGTCCTTGAAGACCAGACGCACGTTTCGGATGTCCGACGCGTCTTCGCTCAGGTCACCCTCGATGACCACGAGATCGGCGATCTTCCCCGCTTCGACCGTGCCCAGGTCGCCGTCGATCCCCAGAATGCGTGCCCCGTTCGACGTCATGACCTGAACGGCCACGGCCGGTTCGAACCCCGCCCGGACGAGTAGCTCGAAGTTGCGCTGGTCTCCGTAGCCGGGGAGGGCTCCCCACGCCGGGTCGACGCCCGCCGCCAGGACCCCGCCCGCCTCCACGAAGTCGACCTCGAACGCCATCATCTTCTCGAAGACAGCGACCATGAACGCCTGCGACTCGAGGATCGATCGGCGTTCCATCTCGTCGGCGACCACGTGGGGCGGGAGCGCATCGAGATCGCGGTCGGAGAGAGGGGGCACGTCCAGCGTGGCCTGTTCGGCGACGGCTAGCGTCGAGGTGATCGGCACCCCCGCCGCGACCATCTCCCTGATCGTCGTGGCGACGGCCGGATCGTCCATATCGAGGTCGGCGATCGCTCGCATGTACGTCGGGCTGCAGCGATCGGGCTCGCGCGCGGCATCGTACTCCGAGTTGGCCCACAGCCCATGCTCGACGTTGTCGATCCCCAAACCAGTCGCCTCACGGAATCCCACGGAGCAGAGATGGGCCGTGACCTTCATTCCCTGCGCATGCGCCTCGTCGATGACGGTCCCGAGCGCCTCACGCGTGATCTGCGTGTATGCCTTGATCCACTCCGCGCCCTCCGACGCCCAGTAGCGGACGTACCGACGTGCCGACTCCTCGTCCCTGATGACGTACATCCCGAGCTCGCGAAGCCGGGCGGATGGGCCGGCGCTGATGACGTACGGGGCGGTGATGTGGATTCGCGGGCCGGGGACCTCGCCGGCATCGACCGCCGCCTTGAGCGCGATATCCTGGTACGGAGCCATGCTTCCGGTCGTCCGGACGGTGGTCACGCCGGCGCCGAGATAGAGACGCGGCCCTGTGTACTGCATCTGGGAGACCGTCGGAGCCGACTGGTAGTAGTACATG
>JAOTZH010000141.1 GCA_029861425.1 Gemmatimonadota bacterium | reverse complement strand
GCCTCCGGGGTCCGGCGGACCCTCTACTTCATTCTCCCCGCGGTGGTCGTGCTCCTCCTCTACGGCGACCTCGTCATCACTCTCATCTACGAGCGCGGGACCTTCGACAGCGACGCCACAGTCGTCGTTCGGTGGATCCTCGGCGGGTACACGGTCGGCTTGATCGCGACGAGTCTGGTGAAACTCTTCGCCAGCGGGTTCCACTCGATGCAGGACACCCGCACGCCGATGCTCTACGCGGCGATCAGCGTGATCGTCGGAATCGGTATCGGGGCCGGCCTGATGATCTGGATGAGCCGCGCCGGACTTGGGACTCGTGCAGCCACCGGACTTGCCCTCGGGGGCGCGGCCGGTGCCTGGTTGAACCTCACGCTGTTATCGCGCGGCCTCGTGAGTCGGGGGCTGTCCGGCCTCTGGCGGGACAACGCCGGCGCCGTCGGGAGGTTGGCGGCGGCAGCCCTGCTCGCGGGCGCCGTGTCCTGGCCGGTTCGCGGCTGGACACGCGGCGCATTCGGAGATGGGATCCTGGCGCTCGGGCTGGAGCTGGTCACCGTGCTCGCGGCGGGGGGAGTGGCCTACTTGGCGGTCGCCGGCCCAGGTCCGCTGCGGCGGGTCGGGACGGCCGGTTGAAGGGCGAGACCGCGGAAGAGAGGGCGCCACGGCTGAAGGAGCAGGTGCGGGGCCTGCCTCAGAGCACCGGCGTCTATCTGTTCCGCGACGAGGACGGCGAAGCGCTCTACGTCGGCAAGGCGAAATCTCTGCGCTCACGCGTGAGATCCTACTTCGGAGCCGACGCAACGAGATCGCTCAAGCTGTCTCGGCTGGCTCGCGAGATCGACCAGATCGAGTCCTTCCCCGTGCAGTCCGAATCGGAGGCTCTACTCCTCGAGTGGAACCTCATCAAGGAGTTCTCCCCCCCGTTCAACATCCAGCTCCGCGATGACAAGAGCTACCCGTACATCAAGGTCACCGTGTCCGAGCCGTACCCGCGGATCTTCGTGACGCGTCGGCTTCTGGATGACGGCTCGCGGTATCTGGGTCCGTTCACGGACGTCGGCGCCATGAGACGCGCGCTGCGGACGATCAAGCAGATGTACACGATCCGCTCCTGCCACTACAAGATGCCCGACGAGCTCCCGCCGAGGCCGTGCCTGGACTACCACATCGGCCGGTGCAAGGCGCCGTGCGCCGGCCTGCAGTCGCAGGAGGACTATCGGGCCATGATCGATGAGATCCTCGAGATTCTGGGAGGTAGAACCGCCGGTGTCCGGAGATCCGTCGTGGCCCGGATGAAGGATGCCTCCGAGCGGATGGAGTACGAGCAAGCCGCGGAGATGCGAGACGTGCTGCGGGGACTCGACGTGCTCCGCAGCCGACAGGCGGCCGTGGACGCCCGTGGCGGGGATCACGACGCGATCGGATTCGCCAGGGATGAGCAACTGGTTTGCGGCGTCGTCCTCCGAGTGCGAGAGGGTCGCCTCGTCGGCCGGCGGGTCCACTATCTGGGCAACGCCGAAGAAGAGGAGGCGTCCGCGCTGCTTGGGGCCTTTGTGAAAGGCTTCTACATGCGGCAGGACGAGATCCCCGGCGAGCTACTCGTCTCTGAGCCCTTCGACGACATGGAGCTGGTATCGGAGTACCTCGCCGCCCGGCGTGAAGCCCCGTTTCGCGTCTCGAGCCCCGTGCGAGGGCCGAAGCTCGATCTCGTGCGAGCCGCCGCAAAGAACGCGTCTCATATCCTCGATCAGGACCGCCTGGAGCGGGCCACGGTCCGGGCCCGCCGGCAGGCGCGCGAAGGATCCGCGCCGCCGCCCTCGATCAGGCTGGCGGAGGCCCTGGGGCTACCATCGCCTCCGCGAACGATCGTCTGTTTCGATGTCTCCACGCTTGCGGGGAAGGAATCGGTCGGCAGCGCGGTCTGGTTGCGGGATGGCCAGCCGCACAAGAAGGAGTACCGACGCTTCCGCATCCGCGACTCCGCGGATGATCACCCGGACGACTACGCGATGATGCAGGAGATCGTGGGTCGCTACTTCGACCGCCGGGTTCGTGAGAGCCACGATCTCCCCGACCTCGTCGTCGTGGACGGCGGCCGCGGCCAGCTCTCGGCCGCCCGTCAGGCCATGGATGTCGCGGGAGTGTCCGATCTTCCCACGGTCGCCCTCGCCAAGCGCGAGGAGGAGGTCTTCCTTCCGGACACCGCCGTACCGGTCCGATTGCCGCGGACCGACCCGGGGCTGCACTGGCTGCAGCGGGCTCGTGATGAGGCGCACCGATTCGCCCTCGAGTACAACCGAACCCTGAGGCGCCGTCGGACGCTGCGATCCCGACTGTCAGAGGTCCCGGGAATCGGGCCGTCCCGGGAACAGGAGCTTCTCAAGAAGTTCGGGAGCCTGAAGGCAGTTCGTTCCGCGTCGCTCGAGGACCTCGCAGGCACCAGGGGGATCGGGCCGGCCACGGCTGCGGCGATTCACGAGGTGCTCGCGGACGATGAGTGATTCACCGCTCCCGTCCGGCGCGGGCCTTTGCACGTCCTGTCGACACGCGCAGCCGATCCGGAGTGATCGGGGGTCGGTCTTTCTCCTTTGCCGTCGATCGCGTGACGACGCGCGCTTCCCGCGATACCCTCAGCTGCCCGTGTGGCGGTGTCCCGGGCACGAGCTCGTGGAGACCGAAGACGGATCCGACTGAGGACGGGAAATGACGAGGAAAGTTCGCACCAGGTTCGCGCCGAGCCCCACGGGCCAGCCGCACCTCGGAAACGCCCGCACCGCCATTCTCAACTGGCTCTACGCCCGGAATCAGGGTGGCGCGTTCGTCTTGCGGTTCGAGGATACCGATACCGCCCGGAACGTCGAGGGAGGGGAGCAGGCCATCCTCGACGCGCTGGACTGGCTGGGCCTCGACCGGGACGAGGGTCCGGACGTGGGAGGCGACCACGGACCGTACCGACAGTCCGAGCGAGGGGAGTTGTACCTGGCACGTGCGCGGGGACTTGTCGCGGACGGTCACGCGTTTCGCTGCTTCTGCACGCCCGAGGAGATGGAGGCGGACCGGGTCGCGGCGATCGCCGCGGGTGAGCCGCCCGGCAGGGACCGCCGGTGCCGCGACCTCGATCCCATCGTGTCGGCGGGCCGCGAGGCGGAGGCGCCGTCGGCCGGCGAGGAGGTGACGCTCCGTCTCCGGGTCGACTCCGGGCCGGTCGCCTTCGAGGACCGTCTCAAGGGAGCGCTGTCGATCGACGGAGATGACCTGGGCGACATGGTGCTGGTCAGGCCCGACGGTCGTCCGACGTACAACTTCGCGGTCGCGGTGGACGACTTCGAGATGCAGATCTCCCACGTCATTCGGGGCATCGGCCACCTGTCCAATACGCCGAAGCAGGTGCTTCTGTATCGCGCCTTCGGCGCACCCCCTCCCGAGTTCATTCACATCCCCAGCGTGCTCGCCGAGGGCGGCGGCAAACTCGCAAAACGAGCTGGCGCGCCGGGAGTGCTCGACTACCGCGACGAGGGATTCACACCCGACGCGATCCTGAACTACCTCTCGCTGCTGGCCTGGTCGTCCGCCACGGGCGAAGAGGTCCTTACCCGGCGCGAGCTGATCGAGCAGATCGACCTCGACCGGCTGGGAGCGACGGACGCCGAAGTCGACCCGGAAAAGCTCCGGTGGCTGTCGGGGCAACACCTGCGGCGTCAGTCTGCCGTCTCCATCGCGGCGGCGTGGGCCGGGGTCTCCGGGGTAGCAGAATTGGGTCTCTCCGACGAGGACCTCGTGCGGGCGGCGGAGGTCTTCGTGCAGCGGACCAGCGTCCTGACGGACGCCCCCGAGGAGTTGGCCGCCGTGTTTGCCGACCCGGACCTGAGGACGGAGGCGGCGCGGGAGGTTCTCGCCTCCCCGGACGCCTCTCTCGCGCTCGAGACCCTCGCCGGAGCGTGGGAGGAGACAGACTGGGATGTGGGAACGCTCAAGGCGTCCATGCGGAACGCGATGCAGGCCAGCGGAGTGACGGGGAAGTCGTTCTTCCAGCCGACCCGCATGAGCCTCATGGGGGCTACCCACGGGCCCGACCTCACGGACGTGGCCTACGCGCTCGGCGAGGCGAGGACGAGACGACGGCTCGCGCGGGCACTCGAGCTCGCCCACGATCACCGGAGGGAGACGGAATGACCGACTGGCGGCTCGAATGCGGCGACTGCGGAGAAGGGGTCCCGGTCGAAGGAGCGACGCTTTGTCCTTCGTGCGGCAAGCCTCTGCTCGCGCGATACGATCTCGACGCCCTCGATGGGGAGCACCTACGACGGGCGTGGGCGACCCGGCGGGGGGGCATGTGGCGATACCGCGAGCTCATGCCGCTCCACGATGGCGAATCTCCGGTGACGTTGGGCGAGGGCTCTACGCCCTTGCTCGAAGTCTCCGTCGGGGAGGACCTCGCTGGTCTGCGCCTGCTCGTGAAGGACGAGGGGCAGAACCCGACGGGGAGCTTCAAGGACCGGGGGCTCTCCGGTGCGGTCACCCGGGCGTCGCTGGAGGGCGTTCGCCAATTCGTCATCCCGACGGCCGGGAATGCGGGGGCGGCGCTCGCCGCGTACGCCGCCGCGGCCGGAGCGTCGGCGCAACTCTTCATGCCGACCGACACCCCGGAGGGGGTCGCCCGCAGGTGCGAGCACTACGGGGCGAACATCGATCGGGTCGACGGTCTGATCGACGAGTGCGGTCGCCTCGCGGCCGAGTTTGGCGACGAGACGGGGGCATTCAACGTCTCCACGCTCAAGGAGCCGTATCGAATCGAGGGGAAGAAGACGATGATGCTGGAGATCGTCGAGGAGCTGGACTGGAAAGCTCCCGACGCGATCGTGTACCCGACCGGAGGCGGGACCGGGCTGATCGGGAGCTGGAAGACCCTTCAGGAGCTCGGGGCCCTTGGCCTCGTCGAGGGATCCACACGGCTCTACTCGGTCCAGGGGACCGGATGCGCACCCATCGTCCGGGCGTTTGAGAGTCAGCAGCGGTACGCGGCGAAATGGGAGGACGCTGACACCGAGGCATTCGGTCTGCGAGTCCCGGGCGCGCTCGGCGACTTCCTGATCCTCGACGCCCTCAGGGAGTCCGGCGGGGGCGCGATCGCCGTGGATGATCACGCGATGACGGACGCGGCCCTGGAGCTGGGCCGAGCGGGCATCGGAGCCGCGATCGAGGGCGGGGCCACCCTGGCGGCGGCCCGTGAGCTCTATGCACGAGGTGAGCTACGCGACGGGGAAACGGTAGTCCTGTTCAACACCGCACACCTGCTCACGTACTGACGCGCGCTCCGTCCGGACGGCCCTCGCCGCCCGCCGATAAGGGGACCAAACGTGCGCGAATCCGTGTAATTCATGTGACCCGGCCGTTCAGTTTCGCGTCTTGGTGATCGGTGGGGGCAAAGAGGCCCCCGGGACTCCGTTCCAAGGTGCGGCATTAGGCCGTGACGGCTAGATTCGTGGCGCCTTTTTTCAATGCCAAACCGGGAAGCCAGGACGATAATGAACAGGAACAATCCGGATCGAGCGGGTCGCATCGCCAGGGCGGTCTTGCTCGGGGTCTTTCTTGCGGTTCCGACGTCGGTCTTCGCGCAGGAGACCTGTGAGTTCGAAGGAAGTGTCGGAGCCAATACTGCCGCCGAAAGGTTTCGGGAGATCACGGCGGAGACGCCCGACGCCGAGGCGATGACGCTCTATCAGGAAGCGTTGGACGCCGTTCGACCCGAGCTCGACGGCGAGAATGCGGTCGCGTATCTCATGGCGACTCAGGCCCAGCTCGGACTCGGTAATCTCGACGAAGCCCTGGCGTTGATCGAGACCTTCGATGAGCTCGCCCCGGAGTGCGGCGAGTATTCGACGAACATGCGGATGAATGGGTGGGTGCGCCGCTTTAACGCGGGCATCGACCTGTACAACGCGAGCGACTTGCAGGCCGCGCTGGAGAACTTCGCCGGCGCGAACGCGTTTCGATCCGATCTGCGCTCGGCCAACAACGCCGCGCTCATCCATCAGGAACTCGGAGACATCGACAACGCCATTGCCACGTATCGGGCGGGACTCGAGAACCCTGGTGCCGACGCGGATCCCGCGCAGCTCCAGAGCGCGATCAACGGTCTCGGCGGGGCGCTACTGGCTGAAGGGCGAACGGACGAAGCACTCGCCGCATACGACAGCTATCTCCAGAGCTATCCGGACGACGCCATCGTTCTGATCAACTACGCGCTCGCGGCGATGGACTCCGGGATGACCGCTGAAGCGGGCGAGATCTTCAGCACGGTTCTCTCCCGCGATGACCTCGACGCCCAGCAGTGGGTCCAGGTCGGCGTCGGGCTCTACAACTCCGAGGATTACGACGGCGGCACGACGGCGTTCGGTAAGGGCCGCGCCGAGAACCCCTTCAACAAGGAGGCGATGGAGGGTTTCGTGAACGCATCGGTGCAGGCGGGGCGGCCGGGACCGGTGCTCGCGCTCGCTGACACGCTCGTTCAGTGGTACCCCTACGACCAGACGAACTACCAGCTCCTGGCCAGCGCCCTCGCTCGCGCGGACATGGAGGATCGGGCGATGGCGGTAATCGGCGACCAGGAGGCTGCCGACATCGTGCTCACCGCGCAGATGGGCGGCGGAGGAGGGGGCAACTACGTCGTTCGCGGCACGGTCGAGGCGCGCGGCGCCAGCGGTACGCTGTCGATCCCGTTTGAGTTCGTCGACGCCGGCGGCGCGGTCGTCGCACGCGAGACGCTCTCGGTGCCGGCGCCACCCGAGGGACAGACGGAGAGCTTCCAGCTGAACGTCTCATCCGGAACGCCGATCGCCGGCTTCCGATACGGAAAGAACGGCAGCTGACGTAGGTTCCAAGACACCGCGGGCGCCCAACTGGCGACCCGCGGCCGCGACGCGCCCTCGAGCGCGCGTCGATGGAATAGCGCGGGAGGGGGTGGTCGCCCACCCTCTCCCGTTCTGCTAGGTATCCACAAAGAGATACGAGTCCCGCGCACCGACATGATCCGGATCCAGCGAATCGAACCGCGCTCTATCGCGGAAGAGCTCGACCTCCCGGTCGGCATGGCGATTCTGGCCATCAACGGCCGCCCGGTTCGCGACGGATTGGATCTCCTGTTCTACCAGGCCGAAGACACTCTCGTCGTCGAGACCGAGTCTCCTGACGGCGAGCCAGTCGTATTCGAGATCGAGAAGTCCATCGACGAGCCGCTGGGCATCGTTCCGGAGCCGGACAAGGTCCGCAGGTGCACGAACGCGTGCCCGTTTTGCTTCGTGAAGGGGAACCCGAAGCTGGAGAAGCTCCGCGCGGGCCTCTACATCAAAGACGATGATTATCGGCTGTCCTTTCTTCACGGGCACTACATCACCCTGACGAACCTTCGTGACGACGACTGGGAACGAATCTTCGAGCAGCGACTCTCGCCGCTCTACGTCAGCGTCCACGCCACGGACCCCGAGGCCCGACGCCGGATGCTCGTGAACCCCAGATCGACGCGAATCAACGAGGATCTCGACCGACTTGCCGGCGGGGGCATCGCGGTTCACGCCCAGGTCGTCCTATGTCCGGAGGTGAATGACGGCGCGGTTCTCGAGCGGACCATCCGTGACCTCTACGCTCGGGGCGATTCCATCAAATCCCTCTCGATTGTCCCGGTCGGGCTTACGACCTTCAACTCCGACCGTGGCGTTCGCGAGCTCACGTCCGGGGAGTGCCGCGAGGCGATCGCGGCGATCGACCGGGCGCGCGCGCACGCGTTCGAGGAACGAGGCGCGGGCTGGTGCTACGCCGCTGATGAGATGTACCTGCAGGCCGGCGAGGAGCCACCCGGGACCTCGTACTTCGACGACCAGGATCTGACGGCAAACGGGGTCGGAGCGATCTCCGACCTCACCCACCGCGTGCGGGCGGGCCTCTCCTCGCTCCGGGGCCTCGGCGGTCGTCGTATCGTCGCGGTGACCGGCCGCTCCATGGGGCCGGCACTGGCCGGCCTGATGAAGGAGATCGCTGACCGGACGGGTGCCGAGGTCGCGACCGCCGTGGCGACGAACACCCTCTACGGTCCAAGCGTGACGACGGCCGGGCTTCTGCCCGGCTCCGATCACCTGCGCGCGCTCGAGCCTTTCGATGACTGGGATCTCGCCCTCGTGAGCGAACAGGCCCTGAACGACAACGGGATCTTTCTCGACGACATGAGCCTCGACGAGCTGAGCGAGGCGCTGGGTGGCCTCCGGGTGGAAGCCTCTACAGACGTGGTCGACGTATTGTCGACTCTGGAAACCGCGGCGTGAGTCTCCCCACCGTCGCGATCGTCGGCCGCCCGAACGTCGGCAAGTCGACACTGTTCAATCGGATTCTGGGCCGGCGCCAGGCGATCGTCGCCGAGCGACCCGGGGTGACTCGGGATCGGCAGTTCGCAGACGCCGAGTGGTCGGGACGGGCGTTCCGCCTCGTCGACACCGGCGGCATTGTCGACCGGCCTGACGGGCGGTTGGATGTTGAGGTCCGGAGCCAGGTCCAAACGGCGCTCCTGCACGCGGACTCGATCCTGTTCGTCGTCGACGGGCGGGCGGGCGTCCATGCGGTCGACCGCTACGTCGCCGAGGTATTGAGAAAGTCCGGGCTGCCCTGCGTGCTGGCCGTGAACAAGCTCGACGAGCTCGCGGAGGCCGAGGCACACTTCGACTTCTTCGAGCTCGGGCTCGGGGACCCGATCCCCGTCTCCGCACTCAGTGGGAAGGGGTCCGGCGACCTTCTCGATCACGTCGTGTCGACGCTCCCGCCCGACGCCGCGGGGGTGGAGAAGGAAGTCGATTTGAGGCTGGCGGTGATCGGACGGCCCAACGTGGGAAAGTCGAGCTTCGTGAACCGCCTGCTCGGCGAAGACCGCGTCATCGTTCACGACGAGGCAGGAACGACCCGCGACGCGATCGACACCTACGTGGAGATCGACGGGAAGCGAATCTGTCTCATCGACACGGCGGGGCTTCGCCGCCAGTCGAAGGTCGATGACGATGTCGAGTTCTACGGACGGCTGAGGGCGACCGGGGCCATCGAGCGCGCCGACGTGTGCCTTCTTCTGGTCGACACACAGCGTGGCGTCGTGAACCAGGACTTCAGGGTCGGACACAGCGCCTGGGACGCCGGGAAGGGCCTCGTCTTCGTCGCGAACAAGTGGGACCTCATCGATGACAGGGGGCCGGACCGCCTGGCCGAATTCGAGCGCGACCTGCGCGCCCGTGGCCACTACCTTCGCTGGGTCCCGATCATCACGTCGTCGGCCCTCACGGGACAACGGGTGCGGAAAGTCGTCGAGCTCGCCCTGCAGGTGAAGGAAAACCGAGAGCTGCGCATCCCGACGGCCGAAGTGAACCGGGTGCTCCAGCGTCTGGTGGAGCGGCGCCAGCCCCCGCAGGGAGGGCGAGGGGACGTGCGCCTGTTCTACGGTAGTCAGGTGGCGACGGCCCCTCCGCTCTTCGTAATCTGGTCCAATCGTCCCAAGGACCTGAAGGAGCACTACATCCGCTACCTCCAGGCCGGATTTCGTGAAGCCTGGGGCTTCGAGGGGTCGCCGATCAGGATCAAGCTGAAGAAACGCCCGGATCGTTAGGACCGTCCTTTGACGCATCTGCTGCTGATTGTCGCCGCGTATCTGATCGGGAGCTTCCCGACCAGCTTTCTCATCGGGCGACTCCACGGCAGAGATCTGTCGAAGGAGGGGAGCGGAAACTTCGGCGCCACCAACGTCTATCGAGTGCTGGGGTTCATGCCCGCGCTGACCGTCGTGTCGATCGACGTCTTCAAGGGCTTCATCCCCGTCTGGTTCTTCCCGGAGTGGGACGGCCGGACGGGCGCCTGGGAGCTCGCCTACGGCGCGGCCGCGATTGTCGGCCATTGCTGGCCCGTCTATACGCGGTTCCGGGGAGGGAAGGGGGTGGCGACCGCAGCGGGGACCCTCCTGGGCCTCGCCCCGGTCGCCCTCCTCATCGCCCTGTTCGTCTGGATCGGCACGCTGCTGCTCACCCGGATCGCCTCGCTCGCGTCGCTGATGGCGGCGACGTTGATCCCGATTCTCGCGCGCGGCGCCGAAGCTCCCGCGCCGATCGTTCTCTACGCGCTGTGTCTCGCCGCTCTCGTCTGGTGGACCCACCGGGCGAACCTCGTTCGGCTCGCCCAGAGAAAGGAGTTCAAGATTCGATTCGGTAGACACGCCGATAGCGAGCATACGGGTGAGGGGGACGCCGGAG
>JAOTZH010000139.1 GCA_029861425.1 Gemmatimonadota bacterium | reverse complement strand
CGATAGTCTCGGTGCGCTCGTTCACGTGGCTGGCGATCCGAGCGATCTCGCGAATCGCCGCATCGGTGAACTTCAGCGTCGCGCCTTCGGTCGCCACGAGCGCCTGGTACTGCGAGAGCAACGCGAACCGCGGCTCCATGAGAATGCGCGCGAACGCATCGGCATCGAGCGAATGGAGCTCGACCCGGATCGGGAATCGGCCCTGCAGCTCGGGAATGAGATCGGACGGCTTCGCGACATGGAAGGCGCCCGCTCCGATGAACAAGACGTGGTCCGTTCGCACCATCCCGTGTCGCGTCTGGACCGTGCTCCCTTCGACGACCGGGAGCAGATCGCGTTGCACCCCCTCTCGCGACACGTCCGGACCGCCGGCATGCGATCCGCCAGCGATCTTGTCGATCTCGTCGAGGAACACGATGCCCATGTTCTCGGCACGATCCAGCGCGACCCGGACGACCTCATCCATGTCCACGAGCCGCTCTAGCTCCTCCGCGAGCAGGAGCTTTCGTGCCTCCGCCACCGTGACGGTCCGACGCTTCTTCTTTTTCGGCAACATCCCCTGGAGGATTTCGCCCATCTGCAGGTCGAGACCACCGACCCCGCCGGACGAGTCGAGCATCGGGATCGAACTCTCCGTCACCTCGACATCCACCTCCCTCTCATCGAGCCGACCGTCCTGTAGCAAACCGCGCAGCTTCTCCCGCGTCCGCGCCTTTCGATCCGGGGGTGCATCGTCGCTCTCGGCGGCCTCCCCGCCACGGGACACGACGAAGGTGCGAGGTCCGGAGTCGGACTCGTCCCCGTCCGCCGCGACCGGTGGGAGAAGCAGGTCCAGGAGTCGATCTTCCACGCGTCGCTCAGCGACCTCTCGGTGGTCGGCCTCGAGCTCCTCTCGAACGATCCCGATCGCGATCTCCACCAGGTCCCGGATCATGGACTCGACGTCGCGACCGACGTAGCCGACCTCGGTGAACTTCGACGCCTCGACCTTTACGAAGGGTGCGCCAGCGAGACGAGCCAGACGGCGCGCGATCTCGGTCTTCCCGACCCCGGTCGGGCCGATGAGGATGATGTTGTTCGGGAGAATCTCCTCCTGCATCTCCTCGTCGACGTTGCGACGGCGCCAGCGGTTCCGCAGCGCGATCGCGACGGCCTTCTTGGCATCATCCTGCCCGATGATGAACTGGTCGAGCTCCGCGACGATCTGACGCGGGGTGAGCTGTGCGTGGCTCCGCCGATCCGGCGAGGCGTCGCCCGGCGGCGTGGGTTCCATGGTCATGTTGTCATCGTCTATTCAAAGCGGGATCGGTCGTGCCGCCCGCGGCCCGGCTCAGTCCTCGAGCTCGAGCACCGTGATTCGGTCGTTCGTGTACACGCAGATCTCCGCCGCGATCTCGAGGCCGCGGCGGGCGATCTCGGCTGCGGAAAGATCCGACTCCCGGGAAAGTGCCCTCGCGGCGGCGAGAGCGTACGATCCGCCGGACCCGAGCGCGAGGATGCCGTCATCGGGCTCGATGACTTCGCCGGTGCCGGCGATCAACAGACTGGTCTCGCTGTCCGCCACCGCGAGCAGGGCCTCGAGCCGCCGCAGGTAACGATCGCTGCGCCATTCCTTCGCAAGCTCCACCGCGGCACGGGTCAGGTTCTTCGGGTGGCGCTCGAGCTGTGCCTCGAACTTCTCGAACAGCGTGAGCGCGTCCGCGACCCCCCCCGCGAACCCCGAGAGTATCTGACCGTCTCTCAGGTGTCGGAGCTTCGTCGCCTGGGACTTCACGATCGTGTCGCCCATCGTGACCTGGCCGTCTCCCGCCATGGCGACCTCGTCACCACGGCGGACGCACAGAATCGTCGTGGCCCTGATCTTCGTCATTCGGCTCCTCCGCGGGGATGCGCCTGTGCGTGAACGCGCTTCAGCCGATCCACCGATGTATGCGTGTAGATCCTGGTCGTCGTCAGGCTCGCGTGTCCGAGAAGCTCCTTCACGGACACCAGGTCCGCGCCCCTGTCCAGCAGATGGGTCGCAAACGTATGTCGCAGCGAGTGCGTGGACAGCCGCTCACCGTCGGCGACCGAAGCGAGCGCGCCCGTAACGTCTCGCTGGATCTGCCGCCTCGACAGGCGAGAGCCGCGGTTCGAGACGAAGAGCGCCTCGGTGGACACGTCCGGCCGGGTCCTCAAGTACTCGGAGATCGCCGCCCGTGCGCGCCCCCCCACGGGCACGATGCGCTCCTTGTTTCCCTTGCCGACCACTCTCAGCTGTCGAGCGGCGCCATCCAGCGAGGCTCGATCCAGGCCCTGGACCTCGGCCAGACGCAGTCCGCAGGAATACAACAGTTCGAGCAGGGCCCAGCGCCGAAGCGGCAGAAAGGCGCCATCGACCCTGGCAGCGTCCCCGATCGAATCCAGCAATACGGCGGCTCCGTCCTCCGTGAGGAACCCCGGGAGCGTGCGATCGCGTCTGGGAGACTTCACGAGCCCGGCCGGATTGGCGTCGAGCCGGCCCACCCGGTTCAAGAACGTGAAGAAGGCACGGATCGCCGCGAGCTTTCGCTGGATCGACGAGCGCTTGAGGCCACGGGATTCGAGCGACCCCATGAACGCACGGATGGACGCGCGATCGACGTGACTCCAGTCCCAGTCCGTCGCGCCATTATATGCATCGAGGAACGCGGCGAACTGCAGGAGGTCACGCCGATATCCGTCTGTCGTGTTCGAGGCTAATCGGCGTTCGTACGCCGCGTAACGGAGAAAGTCCTCCGGCCAATCCGAGCGGTTGGTCATGCGAGGGAATCTATCGCGTCGCTCGCCACGAGGGGCGATCGGCGCGGTCGCGTCATTTCTTCTTCTTGGGCTTCTTCTTCGCGGCCTTCTTCGCGGCGTCGCGCTCGATCCGCTTCTGTATGAGCTCGATCGCCACGGACATCGTCACGTCTTCGGGCTCCATCCCCTTCGGGAGCGATGCGTTCACCTTCCCGTGCTTCACATACGGGCCATACCGTCCATTGAACAGGGCCACGGGCTGTTCATCGTCCGGGTGATTGCCGATCTCGCGGAGCGGCTTGGCCGGAGCCCGTCGTCCACGACCCCGCTTCGGCTGGGCGAGGAGCTCGAGCGCCCGCGGAAGCTCCACGGTCATGGGGTCGTCATCGGCCGTAAGCGATCGATAGTCCCCCTCGTGTACGACGTAGGGACCGTAGCGCCCGATGCCCACCTTGACCGGATCGCCGCTCTCGGGGTGTTTTCCGAGCTCAGCCGGCATCGACAGAAGCTTCAGGGCGATCTGCAGGTTGACGTCCTCGTAGGCGACGGTCTCGGGGAGCGATGATCGCTTCGGCTTCTCGCCGCCCTCCACCATCTCCCCCCGCTGGACATACGGTCCGAACCGACCGGTCATGAGGTAGATCGACTCGCCGGTCTCGGGGTCCTTCCCGAGCTCGTCGGGGCCCTCTGCGCGTCGCTCGAGGATCTCGATGGCGTCCTCCTCGAGAAGGTCGGCCGGGGGAACGCCCTCGGGTAACGGCGCGGTCATGCGCTCGCCGTCGCGCTCGAGCTCCATGAACGGCCCGTACCGACCGATGCGGATCCGCGGGGCGAGGTCGGTCAGAACGACCGTCGATGCCTCGCGCGGATCGATCTTCTCCTCTCGCTGCTGGAGTCGGTGCTCGAACCCCTCATCGCCCGAGTAGAACTCGGCCAGGTACTCCCGCCAGTCGACGTCCCCCGAGGCGATCTCGTCGAGCGAGCCCTCCATTTCGGCCGTGAAGCCCGTGTCCACCAGATCGGGGAAATGCTGCTCGAGCAGGCCGGTCACGGCGAAAGCGATGAACGTGGGGACGAGCTGTTTGTTCTGTCTCTCAGCATATCCACGATCGAGGATGGTCGAGATGATAGAGGCGTACGTGGACGGGCGTCCGATCCCGTCGCTCTCCAGCTCCTTCACCAGCGTGGCTTCCGTGTACCGCGCGGGGGGCTTCGTCTCGTGCCCGAGGCTTTCGAGCTCGCCGCAATCGAGGTCCTGGCCTTCGGTGAGCGCGGGCAGCATGACTTCCTGGTCCTCGAGCGCGGCATCCGGTCGTCGGAGCCCTCCACATACGCCCGGAAGAAGCCGGCGAACTCGATGACCTTCCCCGTGGCCCTGAATCGCGCGTCTTCCGCGGCGATCAGCGCGGTGAGGTGACGCTGCCGAACATCCGCCATCTGAGTCGCGACCGTGCGCTTCCAGATGAGCTCGTAGAGCGCCTTCCGCTTCCCCGTGAGTCCGAGCTCGGTAGCCGTGGGCATCTCCGTTCCGGCCGGCCGGATCGCCTCGTGAGCCTCCTGTGCCCCCTTGGCCTTGGTCCGGTGCCGGCGCGGCTCGTCACTGAGGTACTCCTTGCCGTACCGCGTCTCGACCCGGTGGCGAATCGCCGCGATCGCCTGTTCCGACAGGCTGACCGAGTCCGTTCGCATGTACGTGATCAGCCCGTCCTCGTAGAGCCCCTGCGCGATCCGCATGGTCTCCCGGGCACCCAGATTGAGCTTCCGATTCGCCTCCTGTTGCATGGTGGCGGTCGTGAAGGGGGCGTAGGGACTCCGGGTCGATCGCCGCTCCTCGAGGGATTCGACGGTGAAGTCCGCGGCCGAGAGGCGGTCCCGAAGCGCCGCCGACGCCGGCTCGTCGAGATGCACGACGTCTCGCCCCGCCTTGAGGGCGCCCGTCTTCTCGTCGAAGTCACGGCCACTGGCGACCGCCACTTTGCCGAGCGTCGTGAGGTCGGCCGTGAACGCCCGGCCCTCGGCTTCGAGGTGAGCGCGGAGGTCCCAGTAGCTCGCCCGTCGGAAGGCGCGACGCTCTCGTTCCCGCTCGACGAGGAGCCGGACGGCGACAGACTGCACTCGGCCAGCCGATAGCCCCGGGTTGATCTTCTTCCAGAGCAGGGGCGACAGCTTGTAGCCGACGAGCCGATCCAGGATCCGACGAGCCTGCTGTGCCTCGACGCGATTGATGTCGAGCTCGCCGGGGGTGTCGATCGCCGCCAGAACGGCCGGTTTCGTGATCTCGTTGAACGTGATCCGGCGAAACCGCTCGGGTTGGGCCTTCTCGAAGCCGAGGACGTGTGCGATATGGTAGGCGATCGCCTCTCCCTCGCGATCAGGATCCGTCGCGAGCAGGACCGTGTCCGCGTCCTTTGCCGCGCTCTTGAGCTTCTTGAGGATCGCCCCCTTGCCGTCGATGGTGACGTACTCGGGCTCGAACCCGGCTTCGACGTCCACGCCGAGACCGCTCCTGGGCAGGTCACGGACGTGCCCCACCGAGGCCTCCACACGATACCCCTCGCCCAGATACGCCTCGAGCGTCTTCGCCTTCGCGGGCGACTCCACGATCACCAGGTTCTTCAAATCGGTCTCCGAACTCTCCCGTTCTTCATACGCTTTCAGCTCCCCTCGTCGCGTCCCGGCCGCCAACCGGCCTCGATCAGCCCGCGGGCCACCTCATCGGCCACCTGGTGGGGCGACAGATCGTCCGTGTCCACGATGATCTCGGCCTCTCCATATGCGGCCTCGCGTGCCCCGGCGAGCTCCAACAGCCTGGCCCGCCCGTCACGCCCGGCAAGCAGCGGTCTATCCGCCGCGCCCCCTGCCAGCCGATCAAACGCCGCAACAGGGCTTACGCGCAACCAGACCCTGACGCAACCTGCGGCCTCCCGCCGTATGTCGTGCCGAGCCATCCAGCCGCCCCCTGTCGCGACGACCAGATGGGGCCGCGTCAGCAGTCTTTCGCTCGCCCGCGCCTCGGCCTCGCGGAAGCGTCTTTCGCCTTCGGCAAACAGCTCGGAGACAGTCGTTCCCTCCACCTCCTCGACGTACTCGTCGAGGTCGACGAAGTCGTATCCGAGCCGAGCGGCCAGCAGCGGGCCGACTGTGCTCTTTCCCCCGCCCGAGAGGCCGACCAGCCAAACGCTATTCGGCGGATCCGTCACCCGTTCCATCCACGCTTCCGCGGCCCGATGCGGCGATCCTCTCCAGGTATCCGTCGAGGTTCCGCCGGATGTCGCCGAGCGCATCGCCCCCGAATTTCTCGATCCACGCGTCAGCGAGAACCAGCGCGACCATCGCTTCTCCGACGATCCCCGCGGCCGGCACAGCGCAGGCATCGCTCCGTTCCCGTATGGCTTTTGCCGGCTCTCCCGTGGACGTATTCACCGAGTCGAGCGGGCGCCGCAGCGAGCTGAGCGGCTTCATGGCCACCCGGCAGACGAGCGGCTCGCCGGTCGTCATCCCGCCCTCGAGCCCCCCCGCGTTGTTCCGCCTTCGCGAGAAGCCCCCCGTCGCTCCGCGCTCGTCCGCGCGGTCGATTTCATCATGAACGTCCGAACCCCGCACTTCGGCGACGCCGAAGCCCATGCCGATCTCGACGCCCTTCATCGCGTGGATCGACATCAGGGCTCCGGCCAGACGGCCTCCCAGCCTCGTATCCCAACCCACGTGGCTGCCGAGTCCCGCCGGCAGTCCACGGGCCACGACCTCGAACACGCCCCCGAGCGAATCGCCGGCTCTGCGCGCGTCGTCGATCGCGGCGACCATCCCCGCGCCCGCCCCATCGTCGAGGCAGCGCACGGGCGAGGCGTCCGCAACGGAGTTGATGTCCTCGGGCACCTCGACCGGCCCTTCGACCCACACGGGGCCGATCCGCGTCACGTGACTGCCGATCGTCACGCCGAATTCCGACAGGAGACGTTTCGCCACGGCACCCGCCGCGACTCTCGCGGCGGTTTCGCGGGCGCTGGCCCGCTCGAGTATGTCCCGCGCGTCGGTTCGATCGTACTTCAGCATCCCGGCGAGGTCCGCGTGGCCGGGTCTCGGCAGGACCACACGCCGCAGGGCCTCGGGGTCTTCCGTCTCCGGTGCCTCGACCGCCATGGCTTCGAGCCAGTTCTTGTGGTCGCGGTTCGGGATGCGTATGGCGACCGGCGACCCGATCGTCTCCCCCAGTCGCACGCCGGCGAAGATCTCGCCCAGGTCCTCCTCGATCATCATTCGACCGCCGCGCCCATGACCACCCTGACGGCGCGACAGCTCCGACGCGATGTCGCTCGGGGCGACCGGCAGCCCGGCCGGCACACCCTCCAGCACGGCCACAATGGCCGAACCGTGAGATTCCCCGGCGGTCGTGAGTCTGAGACACCTGAGCACGTTCGGTTCTCTCTCGAGCTGGGATGAGGCCGGATCTGCCCGCAGACCGAAAACAAACGGGCCCGGCGCGAACGCCGGGCCCGAAACGTGAGGGCGCGTTGTGCAGCGAACAAGCAGAGCCCTACCTGTTGTCGCCGCCCCTCGGAGCCACGATGTGCGGCGTGACCAGGATAATCAGGTCCTGCTTCACCTCGTTCTCCTTCGTGGTGCGGAAGAGGCTGCCGAGAATCGGAATGTTCATGAGTCCCGGAATGCCGCTCTCGCTTCGGCTGACCTCGCTGAGGGTGAGTCCGCCGATCACCGCGGTCTCTCCATCGTCCAGGAGAAGCCGCGTCTGGCCGATCTGCTTCTCGAAGACGAAGCCGACATCGGACACGCCCACCTGTAGACCCGACCGTTCCGCGGCCAGATCGAGGAGAATCTGGTTGTTGTTGGTGACGTGCGGTGTCACCTCGAGGATAATCCCCGTGTCCTCGAACTGGACCGTCGCCTGTGCGTCGCTCGAGTTGGCCCCGGCATCCAGCACACGGATCGGCGTACGCTCACCGACCTGGATTCTGGCGCGCGAGTTGTCGACCACCTGGATCGACGGAGCCGCCTGGACGTCTGACAGCTGGTGCGACTCGAGGGCCTCGATGAAGGCGAACAGCGAGTAATCGCCGAAGGCCACCGCGGTCAGGATCTGGAGCGCCGGGGAGACGACACGGTCGTTCGCGTTTGCGAGCGCGGCGATGGCGTCACCGCCGATGTTCACCAGCGTCTCGTTGGTCCGCTTGAAGAACGCCTGGTCCGGGATGCCGTCGCCGTCCGTGTCCACCAGCTGCGGCGGTTCGTTCGGATCGGGCACCTCGATTACGTCGTTGATCCCCTGCTCGACGAACCCGCCGTCGCGCTCCTTCAGATCGTAGACGATCCCAAGCTCCTGCACGTCGGTCCTGTCGACGAAGACGATCTTCGCCTCGATCGCGACCTGCGGCATCCGCTTGTCGAGCGAACGAACAAGGGTGTCCATACGCGCGACGACCGACGGAGCGTCCGTCACGATCACCGAGTTCGTCCCGGCATACGCTACCACCTGGCCACGGTCGGGGGTGACGAGCTTCGAGAGAGTCTCCGCCACCGAGTCCGCGCTGGCATAGTTGATCCGCATGACACGTGTCTCGGACAGAAGTCCGTCGCGTGCCTTCAGATTCTCGAGACGGTCGACGATGATGATGCCGCTTTCGCTCGTCTGCCATCCGAGGTTCTGCGCTGAGAGAATGGCGCTCAGCGCGACGTCCCAGGGCTGGTTCTTGATATCGATCCCCTGGACCGACACCTGAGCCACCTCGCCGTTGGGAACGATCGACACGCCCGCGAACTCCGAGAACCCGGCGAGGACGTCCAGCATCGTGGCGCTGTCGTAGGCCACCGAGATTCGCGGCTGCGCCTGTTGGAGCGCGTCCGCGAGACCGGCGAACTCTTCGCTCGCCCCGAAGACGTTGTCCCCACGCGTGGTGGTTGCGGTCTCGGTGGTGGCCGACCGGCCCGTCTCGCTCGTGATGTTCGTCGTCCAGGTCGTGAACGCCTCGCCGGGATTCTGAAAGCTCACCCCGACGTTGCCGCTCTCCTGATCGACCTGATACTCGAGCTCTCGAGTCAGATCGAAGACGAGCCGCACGACGTCCGGCCGGAACTGACTCGAACGCATCCGAATCACTCCGCCGCGGCCGATCGCCTCATAGCTGTGACGGCTGAGGGCATGATTCGCCCCTTCGACGTCGAGAATCAGCCTGGGCGGCTCCGCGAGCATGAAGTGGTGGACGGAGACGTCGGTGTTCCCGACCATGACGGTAATCTGTGTCTGAGCACCCGCAGGGGTGATCTGGACTTCCCTTACGTCAGCCGGCGCAACGGTGAACCACGCCGCGAACGCGAAGGCCAGGATGGACCGAGCCATCATCCTTCACTCTCCTTGTCTCGCTTCACCCGAAGGGTCTCCTGTCGACTGATCCCGAAGCTCGTGATCAAGAAATCCACTTCGTTCGTCCGGATCGCGATGATCCGCGTTTCGCCGAGGCTCTCGCCCTCGCGAACTCGGTATCGGCGCCCGGTATTCTCATCCAGAAGCGTCGCGACGCTCCCGATGCTCGGGTTGAACAGCACACCACTCAACCGCAAATCGTCGAATTGCGGCCCGATCTGCTCCCCGGCGTTGAGCGGGCGGAACGGATCGCGGCGCCCGAGCGAGGGATACTCGAAGATCTCCCGCTCGTAGACCGTCGCCGCGGGAGTCACGCTCTGAGCGCTCACCCGCATCGCCGTCGTCGGCAGCACGATTGCGGCTCCGAACGCCGCAACAGCGGCGTGCCGGCCCCATCGACTGTTCGATCGAGACCCCATCATCATCCACCCTCCCGCACAGTAGAACCGCCCGGTGGGAGCACGAAGGTCTCCAACTGGAATCGGGCGCTCACGTATTGCCGACCGGAGTTCGTCGAGCGACTCGGTCGGATCTCCTCGACTTCGGGGCGCACGATCCGGGTGAACGAGGCTACCCGGGCGAGGAACTCCCCGACGTCGTGATATTCGCCTTCGACTTGCATGGACCAGTTCTGACGCATGAAGTAGCCCGCGCTGTCGGGCGTCGGCTCGGCCGGCGTGACGTTCACGAGGTCGAGTCCGAGAGATTGGCTCTCCGCCGCGATCGCTTCGTAGATCGCCGGCACTTCACCCTCCGCGGGGACCAGCCGCTCGAGCATCGCGAACTGACGCTCCCCGAGCTCCAGCTCCTCTCGAACCGCGTCGAGATTGGCCATCCTCGCCTCGGCGAGCTCGTTGGCTCGCTCCACGAGATCGATCCTCTCCTCGAGCTCCGTCAGGCTGTCGGCTCGCGGGCTCAGGACGTAGAGGTAACCGAGGGCACCGACCGCCACGAGGGCGATCAGGGCGAGAATTCTGTACTGGTCTTTCGGGTCTTCCGGAAGTAGTGCCATGTCAGAATCCCGTCGTCTCGATGATCGGCTCGGTACGTGAGGCGCCTGCCGCTGGCTTGGTGAACCGGGCGGTCAGGGTGAAGGCCTGCACCGAAAGCTCTCCGTCATTTAGCGTCTGTTTCTGGCTGCCGAG